>CAZSUR010000071.1:0-6924 GCA_964610075.1 uncultured Lachnospiraceae bacterium | reverse complement strand
ATTATCACCTTGGTAAGCAAGGTAAATACGATGATAGCGATTCCGTAATCCTTAAAGATCTGATAGCAGAAGCGCATGAGATAGCCAAGCGGCGTTCCGATTATCGTGTTAATCAATTCCATTGCAGTTACTCCTGAAAAAATTCTATTTTATGAAAATAAGACAGAATTACGCGTGCTTTAATGTCGGAAAGCGGATCGAAGGGATCCTCCCAATGCCGGCTGTCGTTCGACTCTGTGCGGTTGTCACCCATAACGAATACAGAGCCCTCCGGCACGTAGGCTGAAGGATGATCCTCGGGACAGGCGGGATACGGCTCGTCAAGCGTCTCACCGTTAACAAATACCACTCCGTCCTTTATCTCCACCGTGTCGCCGCCGAGCGCGATGACGCGCTTGACGAGAATCCCGGAAAAGACGTCCTTTTTATAGAACAGCACTATGTCTCCACGCTCGGGAGGCGAGGCGTCAAAGTCACGCCTCAGTCCCAGAACCATATAGTTTTCTTTAAGTGTCGGCTCCATAGATCCGGATACGATCCTGGAGTTTACAATAACGAAAAAATTCAAAAACACTGCCAAAGCCAGAGCGAGTAATATAATAGCGCCGAGCTCTATGCTCCGTTTTGATATTTTACTCATTTATTTTCAGTGCATATGTGGATGGTCTTAAGCAGGATATCCACCTTGCGGCGCTCTATTGCGAGCAGGCGGCGAAGCTCTCTGTTCTCCGCCTCCGCATTTCCTCCGACACCGGTCTCGTCGTACGGATCGACGGGAGCTGTGGGAATCTCGATGTCACCGATATCGTAGGAGATATCGGACACGCTCGAAACGGATGCTACGGATGCAGCAGCGGACGCTGCGGAAGTGTTAACCGATGCTGCGACATCCGATCGCTTTTCGGTAACGACAGTCTGCTTTGCCTCGGGCTCGTCGAGCGGCTCTCCGTCCTCGTCCCACGAGTAATCGCTCATACCGTAATCGTCGTCGTCATCATCGTCATCGTAGTCGAAGGATGCTTCCTTGCTCTTGTTTTTGGTAAGAGCCCTCTTTATCTTGCGCCAATAGAAGCCGAATGCAGCTCCGGCAGCGATAGCTATTCCGGCTATCATCTGTATGATGTATGTCATTGCCGACGGATCTATATACGCAAACGCCGTCACACTGAAAAGGAGCATAGCGCAAACGAAGAAGAATCCGAAGCATAATAATTTTTTCACTGAATTTTTCATTATTGCCTCCAAATAATAAATTATCTGTTATAACCCGGGTGTTGTTTCAGCATCGTAGAACGGATAGACTATCGGCTCTTGCGATATCTTCTTCCAATTCGAGAAGTAGTTCGCGTCTCCGTTTATCTCGTACGTTATCATGCTGACGTCTCTGTGCTCCTGCGTCTCGTCGCAAGCCTGCATCCAGAAATAACGTACCATCGGCTCGTTCTCTCCGATCGACTCGATGGTGCGAGCATATCCGGAGGTATCAAGCCCGAAGTAGGAAACCATCGAAGCGCGCAGGTTATCCTGGCATATCTCCTTATTCGAGTATGCAAGCGGCGTTGCGGTATCCGCTCCCGCCGGCTTGATAAAGAGAGAGAGCACCCTCTGATAATCAAGCTCCGGAAGTGTTCCGGTACGCGCGTGGTCGGCGGATATGATTATCGTAGTTTTGTCGTAAAGTCCCTTTGCCTTCAGCTCCTCGATATAGTTGAAGATCATCTTCATGTTTCCATCTATCTGAGCTTGACGGGTCGAGGCCTGACCGGTGATGAGCACGTCCTCCGCATTCTCATCCATTACGAACGGCTCATGTGCGCCGAGGAAGTGGTAGAACAAGAAGTTGCCGTTCGACTCGGTCTCAACGGTAAGTCCGGATTCACGATAGTTCCTCCAGAAGAGGTAATCGTTTACGGTGAAGGGATTTGCCTCATCGTCTTCTATCGTTGATACGTCGGCAAGGTCGCCGGTGTACATATGGAAGTATGGCTTCATCGCCTCGGGAGAATATCTGTATGCCGAGAGCTGAAGCATGGAGCTGAGCAACCGTCCGGTCTTGACCGTCTGCTTTGCAGTCTTTGCGTTATCTATAAGTCCGTAAACGTTTTCAGCCGAGCCGAACACGTACGGAGAGTCGGTATATACCTTCGTCTTGATACCGGCGTCGTGGACATCGCGGAGGAAGCTTCCCTCGCTGTACGCCTTCTCGAAATATTCCTGATACGGGATATCGTAGCTCGTCTTTACTCCGGTAAGGAGATATACTATCGACGGCATCGTTCTTGTATACGAGCCGGTGAAGTTGGTGTAATAGGTGAATCCGCCAAGCTTTTCGCTCCAATCGGGGTGCGATTCGAGCATCTCGTCGGCAAACGCGGAGTCGAATCGATCGAGCAAGAAGAATACCACGTTCGTGTCATCCGACACCTCGTAGCAGCCCTCGTCCGAGATATAGCAATCGGTGCGCGGCTTTCCTATATCAGCCGAGCCCATAACGCTTATAAGAGCGATGATCTGTGCGCCGACTATAACTACCGAAACGAGCTGTACAGCATACGCCCAGATGCGGCGGCTGAAATACATTATCGCGAATACTATTATCGGAATAAGCGCCCATACAATCGTATTCTTTATCATAGGCGTGGTAAAGGTAGCCCAATCTATCGTTGTTCCGTCAAGCGAGCCATGATCTACGTTGAGATTTGTTCCCTGGATATAGCCTGCAAAGGTAAAGGCGAACAGAAGCGATACCGCGTAGTTGAACACCTTTCCGCGAAGCAGCATGAGCACTCCGGAGAGCACCAAGAAGCAAACGGCAGCGGTGATAGCTATCGGAACAGCCATATCCGCAAATCCGAAGGTAAGGTAGGAGGCTCCCTGGAGATATATCTCGTACGGGCCGAACAGTATAAAGGTAAATGAAAACGCAAGTGAGCAAAGAAGCGCTATAATAAGGCGCACCTTGAAGCTTCTCACGTCCGCAAAGAGGTAGTTGAGCTTGTCCGTAAAGCTCGGGGACGGTTTTGAGGTATCCTGCGCGCCATTCTCCTCTGCGATGCTGTCATGCAGCCTCTCGAGCTCGTTAAGCGAGATATCTCCGCTTTCCGCGTTCAAAGAAAGCTTGTTTCTTTTCTTCATGATGACGGGTTCCCTTTCGTTTATTAGAGTGTTTGATATTTATATAAATAAATATGTAATATATTGTTTCGATACGCTCCGTATTATAACACAAAATAAACGAATTGTAAATACAAGTACGCATTTTGCCGCATTTTATCATCTCGCGTTCATTTTTTCTTGATTATACCGTCTAATAAGTACAAATATCGTTAATATTTTCTTGACACGCGTTCATATATATGATATAATCGTCTAAAATTTAACAACATGATTGGAGATTACTATGAGAAATCTTAAAAGAGCAATTTCCGTGTTACTGCTGCTTGCAGTATGTGTATGCGCTTTCTCCGCATGCCAGAGCAAAAAGACAATAACTATATATTCATCATCCGAGGATTACCGCAACGAAGCGGCTCGTAAAATGCTTAACGAGAAATTCCCCGAGTACAACATCAACCTCGTTGATTCGGATACCGGAACGATCGCAGCAAAGGTGAAGGCAGAGGGCGCAAACAGCGATGCCGACATCATCCTCGAGCTCGAGGCAGGCTATATGAATCAGCTCAGCGACAGCTTTGCAGAGCTCAAAAACGTTGATTTCGACGTATACGTTGACGATCTCGTTCCCGCAAACCATAAATACGTTCCGATGATAAAGGTCAGCGGATGCATTGCGGTAAACAAGACAGTTCTCGAGGAAAAGGGACTTGAAGTTCCCGCAACGATGGATGACCTGCTCAAGCCCGAGTACAAGGGCCTCATCTCCATGCCGAGCCCCAAGTCCTCCGGTACAGGCTACATCTTCCTTCTTAACATGATAAACGAGCGCGGCGAAGAGGCTGCATTCGAATACTTCGACAAGCTCGCGGAGAACCTCTCCGGTCAGGGCTTCACCACCTCCGGCTCCGGCCCCGTTAACGCGATAGTTATGGGCGAGGCTGCAATAGGACTCAGCCTTACAAACATCGCAGTTGAGGCGAAGAACAACGGTACCGATATCGAGGTAGTATTCCCCGAGACCGGCGCTCCCTACACCCTCTACTCCAGCGGAGTTATCGCGGGCAAGGACACAGACGCCGACGTTATGAAGGTATTCGACTACATCGTATCCGACGTAATTCCGAACGACAAGGCGCTTTACGGCCCCGAGCAGATATACAAGGATCAGAACACAACACTTCCCAACTATCCCGAAACGATCCCCTACGGTGATATGACAAACATCGACGATCCCTCGGTTAAGGACGGACTTCTCGAAAAATGGAAATATTAAACGTACAAAGTATAACTAAAAATTTCGGAGATAAAACAGCACTTGATAACGTGAGCTTTAAGGTCGAGGACGGAGAGTTTCTCTCCATCCTCGGCCCCTCAGGTTGCGGAAAGTCTACCCTTCTCCGAATCCTTATCGGACTGCTTGATGCCGACAAGGGATCTATCCGGCTCAAGTGCCAGGATATAACGAAGGCTCCCTCCGACAAGAGAAGCATGGGTATAGTTTTTCAGTCATATGCTCTTTTTGAGAATATGACCGTTTTAAAGAACGTTGAATACGCTCTCCGCTTCCACCCGGACAAGAAGGCAACGGCAAAGCAGAAGGCTTTGGCGCTGCTCGAGCAGATGGGTCTGAGCGAACATATAAGCAAGTATCCGGGAGAGCTTTCCGGCGGTCAGCAGCAGCGCGTTGCCATAGCACGCACACTCGCGCTCGAGCCGGCTATCATACTGTTCGACGAGCCGATGAGCGCTCTCGACGTTGCTACTCGCCTCGCTCTGCGCGCAGAGCTCAAGCGTATACAGAAGGAATCCGGAACGACAATGATATACATCACCCACGACCAGGAGGAGGCGTTCGCAATGTCCGATCGCATCATGGTAATGGGAAATGCGAAGATACATCAACTCGATACTCCGGATGCGATACTTCGTAATCCCGCGGACGACTACGTACGCACCTTCGTTATAGACAATCTCAATACAAAGATAGCATCGCTTCAGCGCTATGCAAAAGCGGACTGATGAGGTGTCGCCGTGTATAAAAGAAATAAATGGCTGAGCACGACTCAGCTTTTGCTCGGATGCTTTTTCCTTGCCGCGGTGATACTGCCTCTTATAAGAATATTCGTTAATCTCGGAGACGCCGACGTTGGAGAGATCCTCTCAAGCCCGTCTACCGTAAGTGCGATACTTCGCTCGCTTTCGGTATCGGTGGTGTCTACCGTATTCTCGGTATCGCTTGCAATGGCTGTCGCATGGTGCATGAACAGAACAGTGGTGAAGCTCAAGGGACTTATACATATACTTGTCCTGCTCCCCATGCTCATTCCGTCCATATCTCACGGTATGGGACTTATAATACTCTTCGGAAGCAACGGAAAGCTCACCAAGCTCTTCGGGCTGTCTCAAGGTCTTTACGGCTTCTGGGGCATAGTTATAGGAAGCGTCATGTATTCCTTCCCGGTAGCTTATCTTATGATATCCGACGTTTTGAAGTATGAGGACTCCACGCCCTACGAGGCGGCTCAGGTGCTCGGCATACCCAAATTCAGAAGATTTACGGCGATAACCCTTCCCTATCTGCGCAAGCCTATGATAAACGTCGTGTTCGCCACCTTTACGCTTATCGTTACCGATTACGGTGTACCGCTTATGGTCGGCGGTCAGTACAAGACTCTGCCCGTGCTCATGTACGAGGAGGTAATCGGTCGTCTTGACTTCGCAAAGGGCAGCGTTTTCGGAGCTATACTGCTCATACCTGCGTTTATTGCGTTTGCGGTAGACCTTCTCTGCAAGAGAAACGCAAAAAGCACCTACGTCACCCGCCCGTTCGAGCTCAAGCGCTCGTTTGTGCGCGACGCCGTATCGTATGTCATACTCGCGGCTACCTGCTTCTGCGTGGTATACCCGATCTTCAACTTTGTTCAGCTCACCTTTGCAACAAGATACCCGAACGATATGTCGTTCACCCTCCACAATATCGAGTCCTCGATACAGAAGGGGGCGATAGGATTTCTTGTAAACTCGCTTATTATCGCATTTTTTGTTGCGCTGATAGGCGTTGTGATCGCGTTTATATGCGCGTATTTCACCGCCCGCGTTCCGGGCAAGCCCTCCATGTTCCTTCATATGATGTCGATAACCTCCCTGGCTATACCGGGTATGGTTCTCGGTCTGTCCTACGTTCTTACCTTTAAGGGAACATGGATCTACGGAACTCTTGCCGTGATAATACTCGTGAACACGATCCACTTCTTCTCATCACCATATCTTATGATGTACAACAGCTTCGGAAAGCTGAACGAGAATCTCGAGGCGGTGGGAGCTACGCTCGGCGTGAGCCGCTTCCGCATCATCACCGATGTGCTTGTCCCCCAGACAAAGGCTACCATAATCGAGATGTTCTCCTACTTCTTCGTCAACTCTATGATGACGATCTCAGCCGTATCATTCCTTGCAACAGCCTCCAACAGACCGATATCTTTGATGATCACCACCTTCGAAAAGCAGTCGCTTATCGAGGCATCTGCGTTTGTATCGCTGCTGATTTTCGTTGCAAACCTTGCAATGAAGGGACTTGCCGCGCTGATAAAACAATTGATGAACAAAAGAAAGGTATAATACATAATGCTGCTTAAGAAGGAATTTGATATATTGACGGCGATAGAGAAGGCTCAGAAGAAGCTTTCTCAGCGCACGATGTCCGCAATGACGGGAATATCGCTCGGCATTGTGAACAAGACGCTCACCTTGCTTACCGAAAGCGGATATCTCAAGGACGGCGTTATAACCGACAAGGGACTTGAGGCT
>CAZSUR010000070.1:3117-6934 GCA_964610075.1 uncultured Lachnospiraceae bacterium | reverse complement strand
AACTCCGGGTATCTGCTTTATGTCGGAGAGCTTGATCTTATCGTTTCCCTCTCCGTACCAACGAAATCCCATCTGCATAGCTTTTTCGCCTCCCTAAAATTAAAGTTCAAAATATATTTTTGCATTGTCGTGGCAGATATCGCTCACCAATCCGCCAAGTGTCGTTATATCGTTCGGATATTCACCGTTCTCTACCCATCCGCCGATAAGATCGCAGAGTATACGTCTGAAATATTCGTGTCTCGAGTAGCTCAAAAAGCTTCTCGAATCGGTAAGCATACCCACAAAATTTCCGAGTATACCGAGATTTGCCAGACTTTGCATATGCTCGATCATTCCGAGCTTGTTGTCGTTGAACCACCATGCGGCTCCGTGCTGTATACTGCCTCTCACACCACTGTCCTGGAATGCACCGAGCAGAGTGTCGATCCATTGATTATCCGCAGGATTTAAGCTATACAGTATCGTTTTCGGGAGCGCATTCCTCGTATGCGCCGCATCGAGCAGCGCGTAGAGCGACGCACAGCTGTCGGTGACCGCGATACAGTCGAATCCCGAGTCGGCTCCGAGCTCTGCAAAGCGGCTCGAGTTTGGATTTCTCATGCAGCTGAAGTGGAGCTGCATTACCCAGCCGTGATTTTTATACTCCTCGGCGCAATGGAGCAGCACCCTTGTCTGATATGCCTCCGCTTCCTCACGTGTGAGAGTATCGCCGCGCATCGCCTTAGCAAAGGCTGCATCTATCGCTGTATCATCCGCCTCGCGGAACATTACGTAGTCGAGTCCGTGATCGGATATTTTGCATCCGTTCGATGCAAAATATTCTATTCTTGCCGAGAGCGCCGATAGCAGCTCGGACACGCTGTTTATAGCCGTGCCGGATGCTTCTGCAAGCCTCTTTATATAGTCTGCAAAGCTAGGCTTTGTGATATTCACCGCACCATCCGGTCTGAATCCCGGATATACCGCAACCTCGTACGAGCTTTCACGAAGAAGCTTGTGATAACGAAGGTCGCTGCACGGATCATCGGTCGTGCATATCATCTCGACGTTGCTGTCGGCGATAAGCTGCTTTGCGCTGATCGCACCGCCCGCCATTTTTTCGCTTGTAAGTTGCCATACCTCCTCCGCGGTCTCACCCGAGAGGACTCCGTTATAGCCGAAGTAATTTTTAAACTCGAGGTGGCACCAATGGTACATCGGATTTCCTATGCACCGCGGCAACGCCTCGGCGAATTTTTGAAACTTTTCTCTGTCGGAGGCATCTCCGGTTATAAATCTCTCCGGAACTCCGTTCGAGCGCATTATGCGCCACTTGTAGTGGTCGCCTGCGAGCCAAAGCTGAGTGATATTATAAAAGCGCTTATCCTCATATATCTCTTTGGGATCTATGTGGCAATGGTAATCTATTATCGGCTGCTTTTCGGCATACTCCCGATAAAGTCTTACCGCCGTTTCGCTGTTAAGCAAGAAATCTTTATCCAAAAACTTTTTCATCCGTATCACTCCCTTGTGTCTATATTATATAATATTATTTTTGCAATATGAATTACAATTCTTGCTTGACACATTGCATATATTGCTGTATCATATACCATAGAGGTGAAAATTATGAAAAAGAGCACGCAGCAATTCCAAACAAGGCAGATCCTTCGAAGCGAGACCTTCGAAATATTCCATTATCACGATACAAAGCCTACCTCGGTCGGTGTGCATCACCATGATTTTTACGAAGTATATCTTTTGTTAAACGGAAAGGTTTCATACCGTGTCGACGGAAAAACCTATAAATTAAAGCAGGGAGATCTGCTGCTCATAAACCCAAAGGAAATGCACCAGCCTCACGTCGATGAGGGGGATCATTACGAAAGGATCGTGCTCTGGATAAACCGAAGCTATCTCGACTCACTCTCAAGCGACGCCACACGACTTGTCGAGTGCTTTGAGAAGAAAAGCGACAACCTCATCCGTCCCGGAGCGTCTACCGGCGCACGACTACGCCAGTTTATGACTAAGCTGACAGAGGAATACTATGGCAGCGGCATGGGAAAGGATCTATACTCCATCGGGCTGTTTTATCAGATAATGGTCGAAATAAACCGTCTTGCGCGCCGCGAGGACAGATATATGGAGCAGGAAAAGCCCGATCTTGTCACCGACATCGTTGCGTACATAAACGAAAACTACGGAAACGTGATAACGCTTGATATTCTCGCAAAGGAGTTTTTCGTCAGCAAATATTACCTCTCCCACGAGTTCACGCGGCAGTACGGCACAAGCGTTTACAAATATATAATACTGAAGCGCCTGCTTATGGCAAAGGAGCAAATGGCGCAGGGCTCCTCTCCCGGCGAGGTCTACTCGTTATGCGGCTTCGGAGATTACACAACCTTCTTCCGCGCGTTCAAATCGGAATATGGTATCAGCCCGAAGGACTTCTATACCGGCATACAAAGAGCTTAAAAAAGCAAAACTGCACAAGGCATCATGCATCGGCATGACACCTTGTGCTTTTTAATTATTTATTCTTCGGACGACGGATCTTGTTTAAATCCTTGTTCATCTTAAGAAGCTCTTCCTTTGTAAGAGCGGGTACGTTTAGCATACCGAGCATACTTGTGAGCCTGAGCACGGTAAATCCACCGAGCATCTGCATCATCTCAGCTCCTACCTCAAAGCCGCCGGCACCGGATTCTGCGCCCTTCTTCATGGATTTCTTCATTTTGTGCGCAAGCTTTGCAAACCAGAGCTTGCCCTTGGGTGAGGTCATGATGTCGGATATCTTATCGTTAAGGCTGAATCTTCCCTCGGGTGCTTCAACGTCGAACCAGTTGAGTATAGCTCCCTTTTCCTTGAGGATATAGTCCTGATTAAGCTCATCTACCTTGCGGATACGGCTCTCGTCGGTGCACTCGCCTGCACGAGCGGTGATAACCGTCTCGCCTACGTTCGGCACCTCAAAGCGGAAGAAGTGATCCTCTGCCTGCTTTTTGCCGATACTCTCGCCGTTTACGAAAAGCTCGACCTCCGGGAGATTGGAGTATACCGTAACCTTTGTTACGTCCTCTACGCGGTCGATATAACGCTTCGAGCATATATGCACGAAGGGATCGTCCGAAAGCCATGCCTTATATGCATAGAAGGAGTCCTTCTTGTACTTTCTGTCCATGGTCACAAGACCTTTGTGATTTTGACCGTTCTCTCCGCCCTCCGAGCGTGCGTCCGCACCGAAATCGAACATATTCCATACGTGAGTTGCCCAGAGATACTTACGCGAGAAGAGCTGCTTTATAAGCTCCTCGTGGTAGTAGGACTGATACTCCTCGGTATAGTCGCCCTGAGTGGGATTCGAGGTGTGCCAATTGAGCGCCTCGCAGCCGTACTCGCTCACTCCTATCGGAGTGTTCGGATACTGTGCGTGGAAGTTGTCGAACCACGGACCGTTCATCGACACGTCTCCGCCGTACCAGCCGAAATAATGGTTATAGGATACAACGTCGGAGATGTGGATATACGGATCATCTATCTTTGCCATCGAAACTGCGGCAATCGTTGTAAGACGAGTCTTATCCATCTCATGTACCATATCGTTCAGAAGAACGTGGTTGTCGATAAGGTCGGGATCGGAGCCGTTCATGGATATCTCGTTCGAAAGTCCCCATACGACTATCGACGGATGGTTATAGTTCTGAGCTACAAGCTCCTTCATCTGCGTAACTGTATTCTCTCTTCCACCAGTGAGATGCTTTGAGATATACGGGATCTCCGCCCATATAACGAAGCCCTTCTCGTCGCAGAGATCGTAGAAATACTGATC
>CAZSUR010000070.1:0-3107 GCA_964610075.1 uncultured Lachnospiraceae bacterium | reverse complement strand
CGTGCTGATAGTGTGCAAGACGTATCGTCGTTGCGCCCATCTCCGCGATAAGCTCTATATCCTCCTCGTGATGGCAAGGAAGCAGAGCGTTTCCTATTCCAAGGCGGTCCTGATGTCTTGATACTCCGCGCAGAGGATACTCTTCGCCATTAAGTATGAAGCCGCTCTCGGGATGTATCTCGAAGCTGCGGCAGCCGAAGCGAGTCGATACGTTGTCTATGACCTCACCGCCGGATACGAGCTCCGCGGTTGCGGAATAGAGGTAGGGATCCTTTCTTCCGTGCCACTTGTGAACGTTCTCGATCACCAAATCGCAGGAGGTGTCGTGCGTCGTCGTTTCGAACACTACGTTGGAATCGGCATCGCGCACCGTGTATTTTATCTCTTGAGCATCGGTGTAGTTGCTTACGTAAACCTCTACGTTTACATCGGCGGAACCGCCGTTTATCGTAGGTGTTACCTTTATTCCGGGAGCTCCGAAATAGTCAAGGTCAAAGTGAGAGCTTGATACGGAGATTATATTTACGTTTCTGTAAAGTCCGCCGTAGAAGGTGAAGTCTGCCATCTGCGGATATACGAAGTCGTTCGGAGCGTTGTCCACCGCTATCGCCAAGGTGAATTCATCCTTAACCGAGTCGGTTATTTCAACTCTCCAGGTGGAGTATCCGCCGTCGTGATGAGCCAGCTTCTCACCGTCTATATAAACATCCGCCGACGAATTTGCGCCGCATATCTCAAGATAGTAGCGCTCAGCCTCGGGGAGCGAGGAGCGTGCTATGCTCTTGGCATAGTACGCTGTTCCTCTGAAATAATCGTTTCCGCCATCCTGACCGTCGGTCGCATTCCATGTGTGAGGGAGGTCGATCGACTCCCACGATGTGTCAACCGATGTAGGAACGCTTGATGCGTCCTTTGAAAAGTACCATTTATCATTTATGTTTATAATATTTCTCATTTATATCTCCTTGTTATCGTTTGAACCGGTGGCAAATTCTGTCTTTACATCTGATTTTTCAGCAAGCGCTGCATGTCTCGCCTTCAATATCTCAACATTCTCGTCAACCTGCTTCTTGTGAAGCGGATACCAGAACCAGAGAACCAGACCGAGAAGCAAGAAGCCGACAGCCGGGATGAGGGTGGAAATGTTGAATATTCCGGAAAGAACGCTCTCCGACTGACCGAGACCCGCCTGAGCCGCGCTGGTGTTGTAGCCTATGAATGTGAGCAGCCAGCCCGAAACTCCGGCAGCAAGTGCCTGACCGAGCTTACGTGCAAACGAGTATATAGCGTATACCGTTCCGTCCTCACGGACGCCGTTCTTTATCTCGGAGTAATCTATTACGTCGGTGATGAGTGCCCACGATACCATCGAGAACACGCCTAGTCCGAGCCAGTTGAGCATCTGAAGTCCGCAGAATACCCATACGTTTGCGGGACGAATGATCCAGGTGATAATACATACGGCAGCGGCAAAAAGGTTAGATACGATGGAAACCTCGGCCTTACCGAACTTCTTTGCAAGAGGCTTTGCGATAATTGCGGCAATTATCATTCCTACCATCATAAGAGCGGTGGATATGGACTGCGCCGTTCCGTTATTGTAGTAATCGGGATAGATGTATGCAGCCATATTCTGCATCGTGAGCTGTGCGAGAAGCATAACTACCGAAGCAACTATAATGGATATAAGGGCACGGTTGGTAAGTGCGCTCTTTATCATAGAGCCGACCGAGGGGCCCTTTGCCTTCTCGGGTGTGTTTACCACAACGCGCTCGGTAACGAGCTTGTAGCAAAGCAGATAGCAGATAATAGCAAGAACCGAGAAGATTCCGGCTGCAAGAGTTACTCTGGAACCTACCAATGTAGTGACGCCATTTTCATTCTTCGAGTAAGCGATAAGGGGAAGTCCGATTCCGATAACCATGCCTGCAAGCATACCGCCCATCGTGCGGAAGGTCGAAAGGCTCTGGCGGTCGCCTGGATCGGCGGAGATAGCGGATGCCATTGAGCCGTAAGGAATGTTGATAGACGTATAGAAAATCGAACCCCAAAGTATATACGTTATAGCAAGATAGATTATCTTCGTGTTTGTGGGAAGTCCGGCAAATCCGCTCTGATACATAAGGAAGGAAGCGCCGGCAACCGGGATGCACATACGCAATATCCACGGCTTGAACTTACCTGCTTTTGTTGTTTTCGAGCGATCGCAGATGCGGCCCATCGTTATATCGGTCACAGCATCAACAAAACGTGCAAGCATCATAATAGTACCCACAACTGCTGCTGACACACCCATGACGTCGGTATAAAACTTAGTAAGAACCATAGTTGAAAGGACGAATGTAAAATCGTTTCCGAAATCTCCAAGCAGGTATCCCAGCTTGTCTCTCATTCCGAAAGGTCTTTGCCCGTTTTGTTTTTTCATGGAAAAATCCTCCTGTGCTTTTAGATACTTTAGACAATATTTTTTTCCTTTGGGTTTCTTTTTTATAATTTTAACATAATTTTTATATTGCAAAAACAACTATTATCTGCTATTATATAATAAATCTCATGTTTTTGTCTCAAAAAGGTGGTAATTATGCAATTTGATTTTGTACATGATGTCATAAAAAGCATTTCCGGGCTTGATTTCGAGGAGATAGAGAACTCGGAGGAGGAGATATTAAAGCATCTCTCGAGAAACGGAAACGACAAATTGTTCGAAAGCTTCAGATACGCTCCGTCGAAATTTCTCAGCATATACTCGCTTAAACCCGAGTGCATATATACCTTCACCTCGTTTATCGGTACTTCGTATATGCTTTTCATATGCAAGGAGAACAACAAGATATACTCGGTCGGGCCGGCACTCCTCGAGCCGTTCTCGAAAAGCAAGACCGCGCTCAGACTACGCTCGATAAACGTCCCCGACGAGGTGCAGAAGAAGCTGCTGAACTTCTGCGCTACCCTTCCGGTCACAAATGAAAGCACGCTGAATAAGCTGATTCTCGTTCTGTACGGAAGGATAACGGGACTGAGCGAGCCTACCTTCCAGGCAGTGAACTTTTTCGACAACGAAAGCATATATTTTGAAAACGTAACGGCTCAAACCGATTCCGCCACCA
>CAZSUR010000069.1:0-7065 GCA_964610075.1 uncultured Lachnospiraceae bacterium | reverse complement strand
GCCGCGATACCGGAGCTACCTGCGAGGAGTTCACACAGTACGTAATGGATACACTTCGCACGATGTAAGGCATACTGCGTAAGCATATAATGGTGAGGCAGACCGCTATGTGCACGCACGGTATACGTGAATAGGATACCTATACGTGCATAACAGGATATATAAAGGAGACTCCGCATATCGGAGCAACGGTAATACAGTATGAAAAATCCGAATCTGCCATTTTCCAAGAACGCATCCGCGCGTTTCCCGAAGTATTTTCGGGTGCTGCGCAGGATGCTTCTGTCGGAGGAGCTCCGCACAAACTCGGAGGAGCTTGCCTCGAAAGCCGGAGTCAGCGCCTCTCAGGTGCGGCTCGATCTTTTGCGGCTCGGCTTCCGCGGACAGAAGGGATACGGATATAACGTGAAAACGCTGTACGCCTCGCTCTGCCGCGAGCTCGGATTTTCCGACGACTTCAGCGCGGTGATAGTAGGCGATATGCCGGCGGCTCGGGCGCTCGCACGCTCGGCTGTGTTCGGCACGCGCGGCCTTTCTGTGAAGGGGTATTTTACCGATGCCGACGAGCCGGATGACGGATGTATATGTCCGGTGTTTGCACCGGACGAGCTGTGCTCGTTCTGCCGGGATAACCGTATAGATATAGCGGTCGTATCCTTTGCAGACGTTGATAAAGCCGAGGCTTTGGCGGATTCGCTTGCGGACTGCGGAATAAAGGGGATATGGAATCTGTCCTCTGACGTTATAACGACCGACCGGATCCCGGTGAAGAATCTGGTGCCGGCAGACTCGCTTATGGAGCTGTGCTTCGAGCTCCACGCAAGGGCGGTATCGGAAAAAGAAGAATAATATCCCAAAAATGGAGTTGTACGACCGATGAAGCTTGAATTTAATTACGGCAGCAGGGTAATGACCCTCCCTGCCGCGGCTGAAAAATCAATAAATTCCGCCGGAAAGCGTGAGCTTAAGACCCTTCTTTTTTTTGCGGCGGAGCCGGCATTGCTTTCCGAGCTTGACACCTGCCGCGAGGATATCGCAAAGACCCTCGGCATGACGCCGGAGGAGCTTGACGGAGCTATCTCCTTTTGGAGAGGCGCCGGCGTTATGGCAGAGAGCAACGAGCCTGCCGAGACCGCGGCGGCGGTAAAGCCCAAGCTGACGCGCGACGAAACTCCGGTATATTCGGGCGAGGAGTTGGGAGAGCTGCTCTCCGAGAACAACGGAAGCCTCAAAGGTCTAATAGATGAATGTCAGGTCATGATGGAGAAGATGTTCAACCCCACCGAGGTTGGCAAGATCGTCGGGCTTTCGAGCTATCTGCGGCTCGAGCACGAGTACATACTCATGCTGTTCAGCTATTGCTGCACGCGTGACAAGCGATCGGTAGCGTATGTCGAGAAGATGGCGTACTCGCTTTATAACGACGGAATAATGACAGTCGCGCAGCTTAACGCTCATCTGCGCGAGCGCGAGGTGAGGGAGAGCGTTGCAGGAAAGTTAAGAAAGCTTTTCGGCATCGGCGAGCGCGCGTTCACCCGCAAGGAAAACAATTGCATAAAGGCGTGGGTGACCGATTGGAAGTTCGGATATGAGATGATAGAGCGCGCGTACGAGATAACGGTGGATAATATAAACGAATATTCGATAGATTATCTTAATAAGGTGCTGCTGAATTGGCATACCGAGGGCTATACCACGACCGACGAGGTCGAGGTCGCTCTGGCATCGTATAAAAAGAACAAGGAGGCCTCGCAGAAGAAAGATGCGGCAAAAGAGGGCGGAAGCTTCGATACGAACGATTTCTTCGAGCGTGCGCTCAAGCGTAGCTACGACGCGCAGCGTGCATCGGGTAAGAAATGATGCGGAGATGTGGCGACGTGCCCGGCTTGATACGATAAATTTTCGCGAAAGGATTGATGGGAATGTCCTATAACCGAGAAAATTACAAAAAAATAAAGGCGGAGTATGCCGGAAAGAATCTGAAAGCCAAAGAAAAGGCGCTCGAGCTGTGCCAAAGGCTTCACGAGGAGCTTCCGGATCTGCGAGAGATAGACGAGCTGCTTTCCCATACCGGGCCGCGCATAATGCAGGCAGGGATAAATTATAAGGGAGAGCGACTTGAAAAGGAGCTTGAAGCTATCAAAAAGGAGACGGAGGAGCTGAAGGAGGCGCGCGGAGAGTGCCTGCGCTATCACGGCTATCCCGAAAATTATACCGACGTCAAATACGAGTATGAAAAATGCAGCGATACCGGCTACGTCGGTATGCAGATGTGCGAGTGCATGAAGCGCAAGCTCGTTGAGGCTGGCTTTGAAAGCTCGGGCATCGGGCATCTTATGCAGAAGCAGTCCTTTGATACCTTCGATCCGGGCTATCAGCGCGGAGACGAGGAGGCGTACAACACCTGCGTTGCCAATCTTGAGATATGTAAGCGCTACGCAGCCGAGTTTGACGGAAAAGAGTGCCGAAATCTCGTCATGATGGGAAATACGGGACTCGGAAAGACGCATCTCTCCACCTCGGTGGCAAAGGAGCTTATCGAGCGCGGCTTTGACGTTGTGTACGATTCGGTGCAGAATATACTCGCGGATTTTGAAAATGAGCGCTTCAACCGCTCGTACGATAATCAGGGTGAGAATCGCACCGCGCGCTATTTCGAATGTGATTTGCTGATAATCGACGACCTCGGAACCGAGATATCGAATCAGTTCACGGTGTCGGTGATATATAATCTGATAAACACGCGACATAATAACGACAGATCGACTGTGATCAATACGAATCTGTCGCAGAAGGAGCTCCGCACGCGGTATACCGACCGCGTCGCGTCGCGCATATTCGGAGAATATGCACCGCTCATATTCCTCGGCGGAGACGTCCGCGAAAAGAAGCTGTACTGAGCCGTAAAAAAACACCCAAACCGATCCGGATGCCACCGCGGCATCCGGATCTTTGCATGGGGGGAGCATTCTACCCCTCTCCCACCCCTCGGTAGAGGGGCATTTCCTTTCAAAATGCTTGAAGGGTATTGAAATTTTGTGTAACATATGATACAATTCACTTAACGAAAGTTAATTAAGCAGAAGTAGGATCACACGATGGGAAAGAAGCCGATAACCCGCGAAGAGGTTCAAGCGAGAAAAGAAGAAATAATGGAGCAATGCTTCGAATGCTACGCCGATCTCGGCTTTTACGGAACCGGGGTGAAGGCGCTGGCGGAGTATTGCGGATGCACCGCCGCCAACCTTTATACTTATTTTGAAAACGTTGACGATCTGATAATCCAATCCACCGCACACTGTATGAGCAAGGTGGAGAGCGATTTTATGGCGAAAGCGCCGGTGAACGTGCCGGATCTGTGGAGATTCATCGACGAGATCCCGTATTGGACGGCGAGTGAGCACGGCAAGAAGTACCGCTTGATGTATCAGGTATACACCCATCCGAAATACCGGGAGCATGGGCAGCGGTTCTTTGTCGGAGTTGACGAGCGCTACACCGACTATGCCAAGCTTCTTGAGGGCAAGCTCGGCATCCCCTATCAAAAGCTGACACCGCTGATTTTCATTCTTGTCCGCGCGTGCGTACACTATGCGCTGTTCGAGGATGAGTTTTACCTCCGATCGCAGATCGAGATATTAAAGGAAAGCCTGGAGCTGTTTATCGCCAAGTACAACGGCAACGCTCCTCGCACAACGTAACGCGGAGGCGCTGCTGCTGCGCGCAAGGCTCGCGCATCTGCTCCGAACAAACCGAAAAGCACAAACTAACATTACGATTTTATTATAACAGTACAAAAGAGGCTCGGTAATGATACCAAATATCAATGAAGCAAAAAAGAAAATATTGATAGCGGACGACTCGGAGATGAATCGTGAGCTTCTCACCGAGATTCTCGGTGAGAAATACGATTATGTCTATGCCGACGACGGCGAGGCCGCGCTCGCACAGCTTTCCGACAACGTCGATATTGATATTTTACTTTTAGACATGAATATGCCGAAGCTCAGCGGAATGAGCGTGCTCAAGGCAATGCGCGACAAAAACTGGCTTGAGGATATACCGGTCGTCGTAATTTCTGCCGAAAACGATATAAACTATATCCAAAACGCATATTATCTCGGCGCGGTGGATTACATCCAGCGCCCCTTCAACGCTTTTCAGGTCTGCCACCGAGTCGAGACCACGCTCGGCATCTACGCTCAGAAGAAGTCGCTTGCGCAGACTATCGAAACACAGATATATCATCAGGAAAAGATCAACAATGCGCTCATAAACATATTCAGCCGTATTGTCGAGATGAGGAACTTCGAATCGGGAAGCCACACGGTAAACGTTCAGACCACCACAAAGCTGCTTCTTGGGCATCTGGTACAGATAACCGACAAATACGAGCTTACCGAAAACGATATTTCAATGATCTCGTCCGTATCGGCAATACACGATATCGGCAAGGTCATGGTGCCGGATAAAATTCTGAACAAGCCCGGCAAGCTTACTCCCGAGGAAAGGGAGATAATGAAAGCCCACACCATCTACGGAAACGACTTTCTCAACAGCATTCCGATAGATCAAAACGAGCGTTTTGTATGCCTGGCACACGAGATATGCCGCTACCATCACGAGCGCTACGACGGCAAGGGTTATCCCGACGGACTTGTCGGAGACGATATTCCGATATCGGCGCAGGCGGTATCTATTGCCGACGCATACGACGCGCTGACGAGCGATCGCTGCTATAAAAAAGCCTTCTCTCACGAAAAGGCGGTCTCCATGATCTGCGGCGGTGAATGCGGCGAGTTCAATCCGCTGCTGCTGCAATGCTTTAGGGAGATATCCGACCAGCTTATAATCAACAAGCAGTTGAATAATCGCCCCGACGCTACTGCGGAGCGCGGCGGTGCACAAGGAGCCGACGATGTCTCGGACACCGTGCCGCTCGGCATCCGGCAGCATACGATCCAGCTCCGCGCGGAGCGTATAAAGAAGGAATTCTTCGCGGAGAGTTGCCGTGGACTGCAGTTTGAATACGACGCTATACTTAAAAAGGTGCTTTATATCAAATATTACGACCGGAGCGGCAAGCTCCTGCAGCTTGAAAGCAGCATAACGCATCTCCTTGAAAAGGATGCGCACGAGCAGCTTAAAGAGCGGCTTTCGAAGGCGACACCTCAGGCTCCCACGGTCGAGATGACGGTGAAGCTCCCGATAACCGGATATTCGAAGTGGCATCGTATGCACGTCCGAACGATATGGTTACCCGACAGGAGCTCGTACATCGGACTTGTCGGCTATTGCTGTGACGAGCAGGAGCAGATCCTCAAAAAGTACGCAGATCTCATCGTCAGCGGAAAGACCATTTCGGCGGAGGCTTACTACACGATAAGCGATATTTTCGACGTCGTGCATCTGATAGATCCCGAGACCCACTCCATCCTTACCATAGATGAAAACGGCGCCATCAAGGAAACAACTCGAAAGTGCTACGAGCTGTGGAACAAGAGCGAGAACTGCCTCCGCTGCACCTCCAAAAAGGCGATGAGCCGGGATCAATGGATCACCAAGGCGGAGACGAGGAACGGCAATATCTACTCCATCCTTTCAAGGAGCTGCCGCTACGGCGACCGCGACTGTATCCTCGAGATCGCGTTCTGTATCGACAATACGTGGAGCTCGAAGCACAGCAAGATGGGATATTATCTTGACAATACCGCGCTCGAGAATCTTTACCTCGATCCGCTTACCAAGACCTACTCGCGTGCTTATATGGAGAATTTCATATCCTATCTCGAGAGCTCGACCGCTATCGCCATAGCGGATATCGACTCGTTCAAAAAGGTCAACGACACCTACGGTCATCTTGTCGGAGATGCGGTCCTGCGCCACGTTGCCGAGGTGCTGAAGGCGTGCATCGACACCAACTGCACGCTTATCCGCTACGGCGGAGATGAATTCCTGTTCGCCTTTGACAATATATCCGAGTCCGACTTCTTCCGTAAGCTTGACGAGATAAAGCAGGCGGTAAAGGACTCGTCGATAGCCGACCATCCGCAGATACAGCCGGAGATAAGCATCGGTGGTGTATGGTCGGTGGGAATGCCCTTTAAAAAGGCTCTCGGTCTTGCGGATAAGGCGATGTACAAGGATAAATTCAAGAACAAAAGATAAAAGGGTTACTTATTATGCAATTAAATGATTTTTACATTTCGGTAGGCGGAAATTACGAAACGGTTCTGGCGCGCTTGCAAAGCGAGCAGATAATACAGAAGTTTCTGCTTCGCTTTTTGAAGGATCAGACCTATAACGATCTGAAAAAAGCCGTGGATGCAAAGGACGCCCCGGCGGCTTTCCTTGCAGCGCATACGCTGAAGGGCACCGCCGCAAATCTGGGCCTGGACACGCTCGCCTCGGATGCCTCGGCACTTACCGAGCTGCTTCGAGGTGCCACGGAATTTCCCGACGGCATCTCCACCGCAGAGGTGGATAAAAGCTACTATGCCGCGATCAAAAGCATCGCCATGCTTGAGGCGTAAGACGGCGCAAGCTTACTTTATTCGGAGGCTACCGTAATGGAAAATCGCATCGAAGCCGAAAAGGCTCGTTTAAATCAGAACAACAACCGCTTAAAGCAGCATATCTCGGAGGAGGATATGTTGAGAAACCTCCCCGGAGGCTTTCATTGCTGCTCGGCGGACGACGGATACCCCTTTGTTTATATCGGAAACGGTTTTACCGAGATGCTTGGCTGGACAAAGGAAGAAATTGAAGGAAAATTCGAAAACAAATATCTTAATCTCGTCCATCCGGAGGATCGCGAGCTCGTTTGCGATTACGTCACAAAGGTTTCCACAGCAAAGGACAATAAAAACGGCAACCGCTCGGTCTATCGACTTTTGGGCAAGGATGGCTATCACTGGATCGCGGACGACGATACGCTTATAGAGATCGACGGCGAGCGGCTTTTCCAAGGCTTTATAACCGATATAACCACCTATATCGAGAGCCGTGACCGCTACCAGGAGGAGCTTGAGGCTCAGCTTGACGTAGAGCGTCATTATCTCAACG
>CAZSUR010000068.1:0-7068 GCA_964610075.1 uncultured Lachnospiraceae bacterium | reverse complement strand
ACGCAGATACGCGCCAATTTGCACAGAAGAACATAGCGCGAGCGCAACAACATCACGCACGTGCTCGGCGGAGCAGACTTACACGCTCGTCGTTAAATTAGGATGGTGCAGCTTGCGAAGATGATCACAGAGGTGGACACAACGCAAGTGGGCAGAGGTGGATGGAGAACTGAATCGCAGAGCTTATAGGGCATATGGAGGCACAGGCTCGCAGAGACGTTCAGCCTCAAATCAAGATACCGTACACACTATCGCACATATCCACCAGACAACACACCTGCAAACGTCAAGCACACATCCACCAAGCGCCAAGTCAAAGCAGACGTCAAAGGCGGCGACCGCACCTGATGCGATCGCCGCCCTTTAGTTTATCCTATTATCTTTCAGCGTCCGGAAGCTCTTTTCTTCCTTGCGTACGTCTCGGCACACAGCACCATGCCGCCGAGCGCAAGTGCCGCTGCGAACGGAGCGATATTGCTTGTATCCGCCGTCTGCGGGCTGGTTACCTTTTCAGTCCATCCGGCGTATACCACCGAGTCACCGTCGAGCGTGATCTCGGTCAGCTTATTCGTAAGATTCTTATCGCTGTACCAGCCGGTAAAGTTATACCCTTCCCTTCCCGGGCGATAGTCGTTGAGATTTATCTTATCTCCACGATTTCCGGTAATGGTTTCAATGCCGCCTCCGCCGTTCGTTTCAAACTTCAATGTATTACTGCCGCCGGAGCTCCAATGCGCGTACACCGTCGCATCTGACGAATACACTCTGTCAACCGATATCTTATCTCCGCCGGTGCGCTCGGTAAACCAACCGTCGAAGGTATATCCGTCGCGCTTCGCCTGCGGCAAAGACGCGAGCTTTCGGTCATTACCTGTCGTCATGCGCTCTGGCGCAACCGTTCCGCCATTCGGATCGAAGGTAACAGTATAGGTGATATCCTTATAATATATCTTCGCAAGATTCGTCGATTTTTCGTTCGCAAACGCGAGCGAGCAATAGCTTCCCACGTTGATCTCGCCCGAGGCAAAGCCGGTAGCCTTTATCTCGCGCGGGGATACGTTCGTATCCGCATCGGTGAGCGGAGTCTTGAGGCTCGCATTTATTCCGGTTACCGTGAGCTCATCGCTCGGTGTTCCCGATACAGCACCGCGAGCCGCAGGCGCGTATTCGCCTGTTCCTACTCGGCACTTGATAAGGAAGGTGTTATTGCCAAGCATGACGACCGCACGCTCGGGATGCTCGAAATCGTCCGTATCAAGCTCGAACCACTCGTGCTCAAGCGATATCTCGCTGAAATCAACGTCCGGCGCGATTTTGTCGTCAAACGATATATATAAGTATAAGGCAGAGTCGCGAAGATTCGATACGTCGCTCGTCTTTATGAAGTTCCAAAACATTCTGTCCGCCGGAACGGGCATACCGCCCACGTGACTGATACCGGCAAAGGTCAGCTCAAGCGAGCTCAGATCGAAGGACAGCTTATAGTCTATTGTAGGCGTTGTGGTCGATGCCTTGTGCGCCGATGTATCGTTACCGTCCCACGTACCGCCGGAGATGCTGTGCGTGACATCAAGGTCATCTCCAATAAGATCCGATGTATTATCAATGTAGTAGAGCTTTGCATCGTTCTCGCCCAAGCACTCCTTCAAAGCCTGCGGAGCAGACTCGTTAAAGTAGTGCAGTGAGCCTGAAAGCCAGCCGAGACTTGCTCCGAAATATTGAACGTATGTATTTCCGGTAAAGGTATATTCCGAGCCGAGAGTCTGACCGAAGCTGCTTATAAGATGTCCTGCGCAGCGATCGAAAATATTGTTCTCGGTCACGTAGTTGTTTGTCAAGGTAGGAGTGCTCGAAACGGAGTACATGGGAGCGCTTCTCTCGCGTCCCTTACACCCCCATCCGAAGCCTCCGAAGCGGCAGAAGTTGTCGTGCACGTACACGTTAGTTGTAGTCGACGTTCCGCCGGGAGATTTGTGGTTATAATACTCTATCGACCAGAAGCAATACTCTACAAGGTTGTTCCAATATCCGACGTTGTTCATTACGTTCGAGCTTGTAGTGGGAGATCCGCTGAACTGATGCGTGATTCCGGTATCGTATATCTGATAGATCCAGTTGTTGTATACCTTATAGCCGTTAACTCCGCCGTATACCTCGACCGCGTTTCCGTAGCGAGTGGTATCGGCTCCGCCATATCCCTCGAGCACCGAGCCGCCGATCCAATCAAATACGCAGTTGCGAACGGTGAGGTTGCTCGTTGTGTTAGCACCAACTCCGTGTCCGCCGGTGACCATGAGGTGAAGGTTATCTACCGTGATGCCGGTATTTGTGCCGACTCCGATGATGTTTCCGGACGTACCGACATCTATCGTATCAAAACGAGTGCCGGGATTCTCCTTGCTGTACAAAAACAGCTCCTTTGTGCCGAGATCGCTGTAAAACTCGAGATCGGCGGAAAGGTCTGCCGCTCCGGTAAAGCCATCCACGCCAACGATGCGCTTCGCTGCAAGCAGCTCATCGTAATTTCCGATCTCTCCGCTGTAATCAAAGAGTATCATTCCGACGTTTTTGAGCGTCTCGGTGCACTTCCATACGTTAGTGTATTCGGTGCTTACCCAACAGGAGGCATCGGCATAGTTTTTCTCCGAGCCGTTGATTATCGGCTTCGCTCCCGTGCCGTATGCGGAGTAGGTAACGCCGTTTCTCGCATTGAGCTTGCCGCGGAAGGTATCTCCGCGACGAAAAAGCACGACATCTCCGGGCTGGAGGAACAAGCTTCCGAGTCCCGAGCTTATAGTCTTTTTCGGAGCCTCGGGCGAGCGGCCGTTGTTCGAATCATCGCCGTCCGCAGAGATGTAGAACACTCTGCCCCCGTCTCCGACAGTATATTCGGATGCAGCCTCGAGCACCGACTCTTTCATCTCGTCGGCGGTATCCTCAAGCCCCTCCAAAAAAGCTTCATCGGCAATATTCATGGTGTTCCCTCCCGTGGACTCCGCGTGTACTCTGTCGATGTCTGCCACAAGGACGACCGACGCAGATAATACGAATGCGGCGGAAAGGAATATCATAAGTACCCTTTTCATCTCCGTGTTCTCCTTTTATACGTATAATAAATATTTTTCTTACTATTTATTTTACATATAATCCACAAAAAAATCAATAGCATTTGGCAATTTTGGCCCTTAATTGCACAAACAAATCGCGTCTGTACTCGCTTTTCGCGGAAATAGCAAGAATAGCTATCGGTAGCAAGCGATAAACGTCTACGGTGAGCTACAAGCGCTTCCAAACTACACGCAAGTGGACAAAAAGCGGAGAGGGCGCCACCGCGGAATCCTGCAAGTGCACTCCGTTACATCAAGCTACCGTCCAATGTCGTCGCGTCTCATATCTCACGTCACGCTCTCTGCTCCGAGACGCCACAACATTTACACCGAGCTGCGTGCCGCCGTGCCGTGTGCAAAAAGCAGGTTGCATTTGGCAACCTGCTTTTGTATTATCGCATTATCTGTATCCGTTTACCCTGCGGCGCTTGAAGCAGAATATCGCATTGCAGGCGGCGCAGCAGAGCAGCGCTACGCTTATCGCCAGCATGATGCATACCGCAGCACTCGTATCTCCGGTGCTCGGAGCTGCAACGCCGTTTTCGCCAGCGGAGGTGTTGGCGCTATCGCCATCAGGCTTGCTCTCGCTATCGAGCGCGCCTCCGTTACCGTTATCTCCACCGTTGTTATTGGGGACATCGTTATTGCTCGGATTAGGATCAATCGGCGGCTGTGGGTTGACCGGCGGCTGTGGATTGACCGGCGGTTGTGGGGTACTCGTCAGCTCTATCTCAACCGTAAAGCTGAGTGTGAGTGAGTTGTCCGCATCGGGATCGAGCTCCTGCATCTGATCGTCCAACGCCAATGTCAGTGCTACCGTCGCGGCTCCACCCTGCTCATACCACGCCAGGTTCGGCATAGTGATCGTCACGGGGATCTCGAGCTTATCGCCGCTCTTGCCGCCGTCTATCGTATACGTCAGCATACCCTCATCGTCAATATCAGCCGTTACGTTGCCGGGAAGCGTTCCAAGAGCGAATCGCAGCTCGTCTATAAGCTCTATCGGAGCGCCCTCAGGAAGAAGCACGTTCAGATTGTCGAGCAACGAATAGCTGCCACCTCGAACAGAGGCATCCTGCTTAAGCTTAACGATTTTCTCCCTTACCGTCGGGAGTACCGGGAGCGCGAGAGGATATATCTCCGCATCCGCTTCCAAACGAAGCGTTCTGCTTGCGTTTCCGTCAACTATAAAGCAGTAATTCGCTGCCTTCAAGCTATCGGTCAACGTCACTGTAGCTGAGATCCTTCTCTCTCCCACATCGGCAGAGTCGAACGCCGCCGAGATCGTATAATCGGTACCGAGCACAAGCGTATCTTCTCCGGTGACTCCGTCAAGCGTAAAGTAGAGCATATCGGACGAAGCATCCGCCGTTCCGTCGTACTCCTTTTGCGCTGTAAAGCCGCCGATTGCGAGCTCCTTTTGTATGATCTTCCATTCCACGCGTCGCGTGCCGGTATAGTTGCCGATACCCTTTATAGTCAGGTAATACGTTCCGGCGTCGGTGGCGCTGAGATTGCTTGACGCATCAACGATGATATAATCCCTATCCTTCACCAGCGTAAGCGTACTGCCCTCCTCGGGCGTGTGGGTGACCGTGAGCTCCGTCGGAGATATAGCCCCGCCGGAGTAAACTCCGCCCGAAGCTGTCGCGGCAATATCCGTGCTGTCGATACTCTTTGCGGTGATAGTCACCTGTGCCTTGTGTCTGACGATCATGTAATTGTCGGAGTCGGGAGTAAAGACTAACCAATAGCTACCGCTGTCCTCCACGTTTGTGGGAGCGGTGTCGGCTCTCATCCAGCTCCAACTACCCGTCACACCAACAACTCCTGCTGTGCCATCAGAAAATGCCACATTTTTCATCGTCTCATCTGCTGTTATAGTCTTACCGTTATATTCTCTGGTAATGCCTCCATTATTGGGCTCGAGATTAGTTTTATCACTCACATCAACCTTCAGCGCAAATCGACCTGTATAGTTTGTTGAGACAACGGATATCGTTCCGCTGTATCTGTCCGCATCAGTCTCGGTGATCTGAGCGTTGTTGATACGAAGGAAGCGATCGGAAATAACCTCCATACCCGAAGAGTGCGATGGCTCGTTTAGCAGGACGAACGAAAGCTGCCCGTCATTTTCGGGCATACCCAACGCATCTGCAATTTCGTAAAGGTCAACATCAACAGTAGTCACGCCTTTTTTGCTTGCGTAGACCACGTAGGGGTTCGGCGTAAGCTCCACCCTCTTGCGATTGATCGTAAATAAGAACTCGCTGTCCACTATCTCGAAATTGTCGTCCGGATCGGTATCCTTGATCTTGATCTTACCTGCTCCTGCGTTGATATTATCGGTTATCGTATAGCTGTATCCGTCCTCAATAATGTAATCACAGCAATCCTCAAGCCGGAATTCCGGTATGATCTCGCTGCCGGTATAGGTGTAGGTCTTGCCCTCTATATAGCTTACACCGGCAGATGTATCATCCTTGTATTTAAGATATAACTCCCAGCCTCCTGTCGGATACGGTTTTCCGATCTTCATCGGTGCGATAGTTACCTGAAGCTCATTCGGCTCTGCCGTCGAGCCTATGTTATCGTAGTTTTCTCCACCGTCTATATACCAATATACCGTGTAATTACCGGCATCGGTACCCTTGATATTTGCGGAGTTATCCGTCCACGCCGAATCGTTAATGCTATACCATACCCTGCAGCCTTCCGGCAGAGTGGGTGCATCAACAAGCTCCTGCGCAAGCTTAATACCGACAGAATTTTTTAGCGTTGTCGCAAATTGCAGATTTGTCTTTGCGGTGGGCTTTGCGCTGTCACCGAGCGTTCCCTTTGTCACCGTAACCGTCGCGTCATTGCTTTTCAGCGTATATCCTCCAAGCATGACCTTGCAACGGAAGGTATGCGTACCGACCGAAATATTTTCGGGTACAAGCTCGGCAGAGGTCTTGCCTGCAAGCTCGATCTCGGTCGTGCCTTCAACCTTATACCATTGATAGGTAGGTGTTACGCCATCCAATGCTTCGTCCAGCGCAGCCGTAAGCGTTGTCGTTCCGCCGTATATGATCGAGGCGGTGGTGGGTGTTACGTTGACACCGGGCAGCTTCTTTACGGTTATCGAGCGTATAATGCCGCCAAATTCCCTACCACCAAGCTCGCTTTGAGTTGCCCATCCAACGCCAGCACCCTCTGCGCGCACGCACCAATAGCCATATCCATCCTCGAGCAGAGAACCGAGCGTTTTGCCCTCGCCCGCTACCGCGATCGAGCCAAAGGTACCGCCGGAAAGCCGTGCGTTTCCGTTTGTATTGACCTCAAGTCCGCCCGTGAACGTACCGTTCTCGATTCTGATCGTACCGCCGTTTACGGTGACCGCTTTGTCATAATAGCTATTTACCGTACCATCTCCTGTTATAACAAGCGAGCCGGAGTTGAGCGTAACCGTTCCGTTTATCGCATTTCCGTTCATATCAAGGGTCAACGGGATGGTCGTACCGCTGTACCTAAGATCATCGGGCGCTTGGCTAAGCAGCCTTACGGTAGCCTTCGTTCCGGTGATCGCCGCCAAAGCTTCACCTAATCTCGTATAATATCCGTAGCTAACGATCGAGCCGTTTGCATCGTATGTCACAAGCTCAACAGGGCAATCCTTGCCGCAATACTGACAGGATACGGTATTTCCGCATACACAGGTTACTACCGAGACGTTATTGATCGGATCCATGCCGGGTGTCAGCTGCGTTGTCGCGAGAAGATACGGTGTCTCCGAGGTGCCGTCATTCTGCTTGAATGCGCATCCCCGTTTCAGCATGGTAACAAGGTAGCGACTTGTTGCATTCGCTCCGGTGCAGGTGATCTCACCGAACGTACCGCCGGAGATCTGCAGCCAGCCGCTTCCGGCGACGCTGCCGAGTGCGAGCTCAAGCCTATCGAACTTTCCGCCGGTGATCGCAAG
>CAZSUR010000067.1:4265-7225 GCA_964610075.1 uncultured Lachnospiraceae bacterium | reverse complement strand
CCTTCTCGACTATGACCGTGCCCTTGAGCGAGAACTCCTCGATGCCGCCGACGTCGATTATAAGCTCCGAGCGCGTTATCACGCAGTCCTCTGAGCAGAACACCGCCGCAAATCTGCGGAATATGGTGGAGTACACCGTCATCTCCTTCTCGGAGAGCTGTGCCTTCGACGGTATTTTATAGGTGGGGGTGAGCGCCGAGTGCGACTCTATCTTGCTGTCGTCGAATATGGTCTTTTTGTCCTTGAATTCGACCGCATATCCAAGCTTCGCCACCTTTGCGACGATCTCGCGGAACTTGTCCTTTTCCGCTGTTGCGAGATACTCCGAGTTCGTTCTCGGATAGGTGACGTATCCCTCCTCGTACAGCTTTTGTACTATCGCGAGGCTTTCCTCCATCGGCATTTTGTACTTCTTTCCGAGCACGTTCTGGAGCTTTGAAAGCGAGTACAGCTTGCCGGGGGAGAGGGTATCCTTCTTGTTCTTTACCGATTTTACGACGGCGTTGTGAGCGTTGAGTGCGTCGCAGTATTCCTGCGCTCGAGCGAGCTCATCCTTTGAAAAACGGCTCTTGCTTTGAAGCTCTACCTCCTCGTCGCCAACCGACGTCTTGCTTGCGACCGAATAGTATTTTTCGGGCACGAAGCGGCGTATCGCCATATCGCGATCGTAGATCGCCTTGACGATCGGCACGATGACACGTCCGACGCGCAGAAGCGTTCCGGTCTTGAGGGTCGCGTATCGGGTGAGATTCACGCCGTAAAGCCAATCTATAAACGTTCTTGCCATTCCCTCGTTTGCGAGCAGATCGTATTCTGAATCCGGCTTCAGCTCGCGCGCCGCCTTTTGTATCGTTTGCGGAGTTTGGTCGGGAAGCCAGAGCCGCATTATCGGCTTTTCGGTATCGAGCGCGTGCTCGATGCACAGACGGACGATAATCTCGCCCTCTCTGTCCGCGTCTCCTGCGTTTACGATGGTGTCAACGTCCGCGCGGTTGCAGAGCGAGCGGATCGTCTCGAACTGCTTGCGTACACCCTCGTCCGGCTGACCGTCGCGTCCGTTTTTTCTGAGCGAGAAGATGAATTTCTCGGGGAAGCAGGGCAGATTCGCCATCGTCCAGCGGTTTGTGCCGTCCGGAGAGGGGTTGTATTTTTCGATATCCTCAAGCGAAAAGAGATGCCCGAATGCCCACGTGACGATGTAATTATCGCCGCTTATATATCCGTTCCCGCGCTTGGTCGCGCCGATAGCGCCGGCTATGTTGCGCGCAAGGCTCGGTTTTTCCGCGATTATAAGAATCATTTTGGCATCTCCTTTCGTTTTTCTTTATATTTTGTGCGATGTTTTCGCTTGCCGCGCCGTTGCGCTCAGTCGAACACGCTCTGCGCGTATCTTACCGCGCTCATTGCATCCTTTGCGTAGAAATCGGCACCGATGCTGTCCGAATACTCCTTTGTGAGTACGGCTCCGCCTACCATTATCCTGCAATCTGGCACCTCGCGGCGAAGAAGCCGTACAGCATCCTCCATCGCAGGGAGAGTGGTCGTCATAAGAGCGCTGAGCGCACATATCTTCGCATCATGCTCGCGAACGGCGCGGAGTATGACCTCCGGATCGACGTCCTTGCCGAGATCCACGACCGAAAATCTGTAATTTTCGAGAAGCACGCGAACGATATTCTTTCCGATGTCGTGTATATCCCCCTTTACGGTGGCTATAACGATATTTCGACCGTCGGTATCACCGCCTGCCGTATCCTTTATCGCGCGGTTTATCTCGTCAAAGGCGTCCTTTGCAGCATCCGCGCTCATAAGGAGCTGGGGGAGAAAGAGCGTTCCGCGCTCAAAGCCCTCACCGACGGCTCCGAGCGCCGGGATGAGTATACTGTCGGTGATCTCTATCGGTGCGCGTTCTTTAAGCAGCTCGCGTGTGAGCGCCGCCGCCTCCGCTCTCATGCCGTGCAGTACCGCGTCGTGGAGCGAGAGCTCGCCTGATGTGCCTGCGTTATTACGCACCTCGGGCTCGTCGGATGCTGCCGCGACATACTCGCGACAGCCGGTGTCGTTTCCCGAAAGCAGGCAGTACGAGTGGTATGCCGCCATAGTTGCGTGGCAGCACGGATTGACTATCGCCGCGTCCAGTCCTGCCTGCATCGCGAGCGCGAAGAAGAAGGAGTTGAGCTCCTTTCGCGCCGGCAGACCAAAGGATACGTTCGATACTCCGAGCGCGGTGCGGACGCCGAGCGTCTTTACCATACGCAGCGCCTCAAGCGTTGTCGCGGCGGCGTACTCGTTTGTGCTTACCGGCAGGGTGAGCACGTCTATTATCAGCTCTTTTTTATCTATGCCATACTCGCTTGCACGGCGGACTATTCTTTCGGCTATCTTAAAGCGCCCCTCGGCGGTGTCGGGTATACCGTCCTCGTCGAGTGTCAGTGCTATCACGGCTCCGCCGTACTTCTTGGCTATCGGGAAGACCGTGCTCATCGACTCCTCCTTGCCGCAGACCGAGTTGATGAGCGGCTTGCCGTTGTATATCCTTACTGCCTGCTCCATTGCGGTGAAGTTCGAGGTGTCTATCTGCAGCGGCAGATCGCTTATCTCCTGGATCGCGGCTACCGTGCGAGGAAGTACCGTCGGCTCGTCTGTCTCCGGCAGCCCGACATTTACGTCGAGCACGTCAGCTCCCGCCTTTTGCTGGCTCAGCGCTTCGCGCAGGATATACGAGGTGTCCCCATCGCGCAGAGCCTGCTTCAGCCTCGGCTTTCCCGTGGGATTTATCCTTTCACCGATTATTGTCGGCACGTCCGAAAACTCGACCGTTCTCGTGCCGGAGCATATCCGGAGTGTGTTCTTATCTTCCTTCGGAGCGAGCGGTATGTCTCGGCAGAGCTCGATGGTTCTCTTTATATGCTCGGGGGTCGTTCCGCAGCAGCCGCCCACAAATCGGGTGAGCGGAGCTA
>CAZSUR010000067.1:0-4232 GCA_964610075.1 uncultured Lachnospiraceae bacterium | reverse complement strand
CTCATCTGCTCGGCGAACGTATCGGGTGAGGTGGCAAAGTGCGTGTGTTCGCCGTCGTACGTCGGTAGCCCGGCGTTGGGATTTATTATAAGCGGAAGGCTCGATATCTCGCTTATGCGGCGTATGAAATCAGCCGCGCGCTCGGGGCCGAAGCCACAGTTTACGCCGATCGCGTAAACGCCGATTCCCTCGAGCAGGGTGACTACCGTCTCGATCGACGCGCCGGTGAGCAGCTTTCCGTTGTTGTCGAGGGTGAAGGTGCAGAATATCGGAAGCGAGCTGTGCTCCTTTGCCGCGACGACGGCGGCTTTGAGCTCGTACGTGTCGGTCATCGTTTCTATAAGTATGCAGTCGGCTCCGTTTTTCACGCCTGCCTTTATCGTCTCGGCGTATACGTCTATCGCATCCTCAAATTGCAGGTCGCCCATCGGAGCGAGCAGCTTTCCGGTCGGCCCGATATCGAGCGCGCGCACAACGTCGGTTGCGCGCGTGTCGGATATAGCCTTATCGGCGCAGGAGAATGCGGCGGCTACCGCTTCATCTACCGAGTAGCCGTAGCGCTCGAGCTTCAGTCTGTTCGAGCCGAAGGTATTCGATTTTATTATATTACAGCCTGCCGAGATATAGCTTTTATGTATCTCGGTTATTATCTCGGGATGGGTGATGCTCCATACGTCCGGTATCACCCCGTCGGGTATGCCCTTGCCCTGGAGCAGGGTGCCCATAGCTCCCTCGAAAAACAGCCTTTTTTCGCTTGATATTATATTATTCGCCATTGTTTGAAGCTAAGCCTTTCTTCTAAATTCACAATCCGTTTTGTTACATCGGTCGCAGCCGCGAGCCGTACGGCATCCGCCCCCGGAGCCTGCGGAATCCTTGCGCGGTGCTATGCCCACTATCGCGGTGACCGATTTTATCGGAGTCAGCGTATAGCTGTCCGAGCAGGACAGCCCGATCTTTTTATATGCGTCGGTCAGCCTGATAAGCTCCGGCTGATACTCTAACGGGAGGTCGCCGTATCCGGGGCTGAAGCGAGGGAGCAGGGCGAGTCCGCTCGGGATCTCCGCGCGCATTGCCTCCTCTGCCTCGTCACAGAGCGCCTCGACCGTAGCGGCAGCCGCCGCGTGGACGATGAGCGCACCCGAGGTGTCGTCGACCGAAAGCCTCCGTATAAGCCGATCTACCCCTGTGCCGAGCGTCGCCGCAAGGACGAACGCGCTGTTGCTGCCTCGCAGATGCTCCGCAAGCGAAGCGCTTTCAAGGCACACCGAGCCGAGCGTCACCGCGCTCTCGCTCACCGTCGTATCTGATCGTGCGAAGGTGTAGCGCTGCTCCGCTTCAGCTAACATAAGTTCGGTGTATTTTTCGACCGTCTCGATGACGCGAGCATCCGGTGCGGCGGCGCCGTAGCCGAGGTATCGGTATACCTCGTTTATATCCGGGCGCCTCATTGCGCCTTTATTATGCTCGACAGATTGCTTTTTATCGCTCTTGCAACGTCCGGCTTGTTCATAGTGTAAAGATGGACGGAGGATACTCCGTTTGCATACAGATCTATTATCTGCTCGGTGGCGTAGGCTATGCCTGCCTGCTTCATCGCCTCCGGCTTGTCACCGAATTTATCAACGATGCGGCGGAAGCGGCTCGGCAGCGTTGTGCCCGAGAGGGCGCATATGCGCTTTATCTGTCCGGCGTTGGTGACCGGCATAACTCCGGCTATAACGGGTACGTCGATGCCGCGCGAAAGCAATCTCCACAAAAAGCTGTAGAAAACGCTGTTGTCGAAAAACATCTGCGAGGTGAGGAAGTCGCAGCCTGCCTCGACCTTATGCGCGAGATTGGCGATATCCTCGTCCTGGTTTTTTGCCTCCGGATGGCACTCCGGATAGCAGGCACCGCCAATGCAGAAATCCGCGCCGGATGCGCGAATGACGCGGATAAGTTCCTCCGCGTATCTGAAATCGTGATTCTCGTTTGAGGGAGCGGCGTCACCGCGGAGCGCGAGCACGTTCTCGATCCCCTTTGAGCGAAGCTCGGCTATGCGAGCGTCGATATCCTGCTTTGACGAGGATATGCAGCTCAGGTGCGCTAGAGCGGTCACTCCCTTTGACATAACGATGGAGGAAATCTCGGCTGTGCGAGCCGAGGTGCCGCCGCCGGCTCCGTAGGTCACGCTCATAAAATCGGGCGCGAGCTCGGCTATCTCGGTGACGGCAGACTTTATCTGCTCCTCGTTTGTGGATGTTTTGGGAGGGAATACCTCGAACGAAAGTGTGGGGCGTCCGCTCCCGATTATATCTGTTATCTTCATGTGTATCTTCCTTTGCCGAAAGGTGAAAAATCAGCCGCTTTTTCGGCTGAAGCAAACCGTATATTATTATACAACACCCCATACCTCTCTGTCTATGATAATAGATGAAAATTATTTTTCAAAAAGTGAAAATGTTCACACTTCTCGATTGACACGAATATTAAAATGTGATATAATAACACCGAAAATGTGAATATTAACATTTTTCACACACGGAGGTCTAATTAAGTGACTAAAGAACGAAGAAAGATAATACTCGGTATGCTTAATTCAAAGCCGTTTGTAACGCTTGAAGAGCTTCAAGAGTCCTTTCCCGAGGTTTCGTCGATGACTCTTCGCCGTGACATTGAGCATTTTGAAAAAAGCGGTGATGCCATAAAGGTGCGCGGAGGTGCGCGCTCCATGAAGTTTATAACGACGTCGTTCGAGGATGCGTTCGAAAATCGCTTGAACGAGAACAACGAATCGAAGGAGAAGCTTGCGCTTGCCGCACTCAAATATATCGAGACCGGAAGGTCGATATTCCTCGATTCGGGAACGACCATGCTCCATCTGGCGGACAACGTCCCCGACAGCCGAATAACGGTGACTACGACCGGAATAAACGTGGCGATGAAATTCATGGGAAAGAGACTTCCCATGGTGAATGTTGTCGGAGGTATGCTCAACCGCGACAACATCTCGGTATCCGGAAATCATGCGCTTTCCTTTGTCGATACCATAAACATCGATGTCGCGTTCCTCGTTCCGTCGGGCTTCTCGCTTTCTTCCGGCTTTACCGGAGGAAATTATACCGAATGTGAGCTTAAAAGAAAGATAGTCGAGCGCTCACGGTGCAGGGTCATTCTTATGGACTCCACCAAGATCGACAGAATACAGCCGTATACGTTCTGCAACGTTTCGGATATCGACGTGCTTATCACCGACGGGGAGCTCCCGCGTGAGGTCGAGGAAGAAGCCGAGGCGGCGAACGTGAAAATCATAAAAGTGTAATTAAAATATTGGAGGGTAATATATGGCAACAGTAGTAATCATGCCGCGACAGGGACAAAGCGTTGAAAGCTGCGTTATCACGTCGTGGGAGAAAAAGGTGGGAGACAAGGTCGCGGAGGGCGACACTCTGTTTTCATATGAAACGGATAAATCTTCCTTTGACGAGAAGGCTGCCGTTTCCGGTACCTTGCTTAAGGTATTGGCAGAGGACGGCGACGAGGTAGAGTGCCTCAAGCCCGTCTGCGTTATAGGCGACGAGGGAGAGGACATCTCCGGCGTTCTCGCGGAGCTCGGCGGAGACGAGCCTGCAGAGGAGGAAAAGCCCGCAGCGGAGGCGCCTGCAAAGGCAGAGACACCTGCAAACGAGGTGAAGCCTCAGGTAACGGCTTCGGCTGACGGCGACAGACTTAAGATATCGCCGCGCGCACGCATACTCGCGGAGCGCACCGACGTTGATCTGTCCCGCGTTGCACCGACCGGCCCGATGGGCAGAATAATCGAGCGCGACGTAAACACCGCACTTGATCTCGGATACGTAGGAAAGGCGGAGGCTGCAGTCGAGACGGCGGCTCCCGTAGCTCAGCCGAAGGCAGAGGCAGAGTATACCGACGTTCCGCTTCCCAACATACGCAAGATCATCGCGAAGTCGATGCACGCATCCCTTTCCGAGATGGCTCAGCTTACCATCAACTCTTCCTTCGATGCTACACAGCTTCTCGCATACAGAAGCATGGTAAAGAAGAACGGCGAGGCTATGGGACTTGCGAACATCACGCTTAACGATATGGTTCTGTTTGCTGTTGCGAAAACCCTTTTGAATCACCGCGACCTCAATGCAAACTATCTTGCAGACGAGGGAGTTATGAGATACTTCTCATCGGTAAACCTCGGAATCGCGGTAGATACCGAGCGCGGACTTATGGTTCCG
>CAZSUR010000066.1:4912-7455 GCA_964610075.1 uncultured Lachnospiraceae bacterium | reverse complement strand
CGTAGATGATATCATCGCGGATATCGAGCAGGCTTTGAAAAACTGCTGAAGCTCCAAGCCACACCGATAACCGCGCCGCGATAGCCGTGCTACTGCCGCGAGCCGAGATGAGCTTCGACAAACGATGAAAAAGCCGCGCGCAAAATGAGCTCCGATACCCGTTATGCTACTGCCGCGCACAGAAGTTGCATATAAACATTGAGCTTTCGTACGCCGTGCAAAAGCACACGAGCGCAACCGCAAGCTCAGGCAGAGAAACGGATACAAAACGGCGATGGCGCGTATAAACGCGCAAATCAACGCACGCGAGCGATCCTCGCATACATGCAAACGCACGGATATACGGCAAGCGCGCAAAGCAGCCGCAGACTCACGCGCTGCAACACTAAGCACTCATATCGCACAACGCAAAAAAGGTCACGCAAAGCGAACAACGCTTTACGTGACCTTTTGTAATCTCAACCGAGGCTCAGCCTCTGCTTCTGTAATAGTTTATAAGGCATCCCGAGAGGATTATATCCTTTTCGTCATCGGTTATATCAGCCATGGACAGAGCTATCTCGTCGGAGCTTCCGTCCGCATGGATAATATACGCCTTTATATTTCTATCCGAAGTTTCGATTGCGTGGCGTATTCCGGGCAGATATACGTAATCACCGTTTGCAAACGGAACATCTCCGCCCTCGTATATAAGCGGAAGCATACCCCAGTTTATTAGGTTGCTGCGATAACGCTTTGTCGCATACTCAACGGCGATATTCGCAAGTCCGCCGAGCACCTTCTGGCAGGACGCAGCCTGCTCGCGCGCCGAGCCGTCACCCGGCTTCGTTGCGTATATAACGCTTCCGAGCTGGTACTCATCCGAGCCGGATATCTTTTTCGCTGCATCAAGTATCGTAGCACACGGAGTGTCGAGTGCTGCTTTCGTCTTTGCGACGTACTCGGGATCCTTTCTCGAGAGTGCAAACTCCGCAAGCTTCAGGGGATTTGAGCGGTAGGACGAGGTCTCGCCCGACGGTATAAGCTCGTCGGTAGTTGTAACCGGATCGGTTATGACCGAGCATACCTTGAGAAGCTGATTCTCGCCAAGCTCGCTCATCTCAGGCCAGTCTGCGATGTTCGGGCCGAAGCGAAGCTCGCACGAATCATCGGGACGTCCGTAGCCGTTGTAAACTCTGCTGCGGTATGCGCTGTCGTCAAAGCTGTATTTATGTGTCGTGTACTCGACGTCCAAATCGGTTGCCGCGGTAAGTATGCCGCCGTTTGCCGCCGTTGCGGCGATCGAGCGCGCATCCATAAGCGCAACGTATGCGCTCTGGTTGTTTCCGGGCTTCGAGCCCTCACGGTTCGGGAAGTTACGGGTGGAGTGACGTATGCTGAGCGCTCCGTTTGCGGGAACGTCTCCTGCTCCGAAGCACGGGCCGCAGAACGCGGTCTTCAGCGTAACGCCGGCAGAAAGCAGCTCGACCGCAGCACCGCTCTTCATAAGCTCGGTGTATACCGGCTGGCTCGCAGGATATGCGGAAATAGTGAAATCTCCGCTTCCGACAGATCTGTTTTTAAGTATATCGGCAGCCGCCCAAAGGTTGTCAAACGTTCCTCCGGCACAGCCTGCGATGATTCCCTGATCGACCTTGACCTTGCCGTCGGGAGTTATCTTCGAGCGGAGATCCGCATCGGGAAGGTCAAGATACTTATCGGGGTTGAGATTAAGCTCTTTTATCGTAACGACATTGCTCGGATGGAACGGAAGCGCTATCATATTCTCAATCTTTGAAAGATCGACCTTTACCACCGCATCGTAGTATGCGACGTCTCCCGGGCAGAGCTTTTTATAGTCTCCGGGGCGCTTATGCGTTTCATAGTAATCCTTTACCGCGTCGTCGGTCATCCAGACGGAGGAAAGGCAGGTGGTCTCGGTAGTCATTACGTCGATACCGTTACGATACTCTACCGGGAGGTTGGCGATTCCGTCACCGACAAACTCCATGACCTTATTTTTAACGAAGCCGTTCTTGAACACAGCACCTATTATCGCGAGAGCGACGTCCTGCGGGCCAACTCCAGGCTTCGGTGCGCCGGTAAGGTGTATAGCCACGACCTCGGGCATATCTATATCGTAAGTGCGTCCAAGAAGCTGCTTAACAAGCTCGGGACCGCCCTCGCCTATCGCCATCGTTCCGAGCGCGCCGTATCTTGTATGGCTGTCCGAGCCGAGGATCATCTTCCGCAGCCGCTCATCATCTCTCTCATGTACGAGTGGATCACCGCCTGATGTGCCGGCACGTATATTCCGCCGTACTTCTGAGCCGCGGAAAGACCGAACATATGGTCATCCTCGTTTATCGTTCCGCCGACAGCGCAAAGGCTGTTGTGGCAGTTGGTCAGAACGTACGGTATCGGGAAGTTCTTTAGTCCGCTCGCACGAGCTGTCTGGATTATTCCCACGTATGTAATATCGTGCGATGCCATAGCGTCAAATTTTATCTTGAGCTTGGTATCGTCGGAGATCGTGTTGTGAGCGGTGAGTATACCGTATGCTA
>CAZSUR010000066.1:0-4865 GCA_964610075.1 uncultured Lachnospiraceae bacterium | reverse complement strand
CCGCCGGCATGGGGTTGTCGATCGCAAGCTCCCTGCCGCCTAAAAGATAAGCGCCGCCTTCTATAAGTTCTACCATTATAAATCCTCCTTAAAACAAACTGTCGTGTAAAGTAAAAATGTGTCTCTTAAAAATAAAGAGACACATTTCAAATAACTATTTTATTGAGCATCGGTCTCAGCCGAGGTTTCGTCTCCGGTCGTCTCGGCGTCGGTCTCGTCTGCAACCGTCGTTTCATCGGCAACTGTGGTCTCGTCGCCTGCCGTTGTTTCGTCAGCGACAGTCGTCTCAACCGCTGTTGTATCGACGCTGTTGATGAGTGCGCTGAAGTCTGTATCGCTCTGTATAACGTAAACGAATATTACGAGCAACACGAAAACAATAGCAACTATCGTAGTAGCCTTGTCGAGTATCTTATCAACGGTCTTGCCCTTTGTCTTACCGAAGAAAGATTCGTCTCCGCCGGCAATGGCACCGGAAAGGTTATGAGATTTTCCGGACTGCATCAAAACGGCTATCGTCAAGAATACTGCCGCAACCAATAATATTATACCAAGTACAAGCTCCATAATTCAATATTTCTCCTTCTGATATTAACTGCCGCGCCGCCGCAAATGCAAGCGACACAGTCGACAACTTCCGTCTAAACATCAAGTATATATATCTTATCATATTCTTTTGAAAAATGCAACATATATTTTTTATTTTTTCTCTATTTATCGAATTCTTCTTGACATAAAGCGGCATTTATGATATCATAACGGCGTTGCGGAGACACGTTTTTTCGCTATGGAGGGATATCGAAGCGGTCATAACGAGGCGGTCTTGAAAACCGTTTGGGGGCAACCCCACGTGGGTTCGAATCCCACTCCCTCCGCCATAGAAAAAGCACCTGCCCCACGGCGGTGCTTTTTCTTATATAAGCTTTCGCTTCGCCCGGCGGAGCGTGGTGCAACCACACTCGGCATCATGTACGAGATAAGCCGTCCGCGCGGCGAGCGCTAAGGCATCGGCTGCGGCTGTATATGCGATTATAGCAGTATAAGCAAAGGATACCGCGGATGCTACGCCTCAAAGCTTTATAAAAACCAGTTGCCAAACGGCGAGTCATCCGGCTTGCCGTATTATTTTACTTTTAAGTATCAACGTGAGGAATGTATGAAACAAAAAGGAAGAATAAGAAGATTTTTACCGTACTATAAAAAGTACACCTCGACAATGCTGCTCGATCTTGCGTGTGCGTCGCTTACGACGATATGCGAGCTTGTGCTGCCGATGATAGTGCGGAGAATAACAAACGCCGCAACCGAAAACGTTGCGCTTATCACGGTGGAGCTGATCCTGAAATGCGCGCTCATCTATTTCGTTCTGCGTATAATCGACGCCGCGGCATACTACTACATGGCTACCGTCGGACACGTGATGGGAACAAAGATCGAGACCGATCTTCGCCGCGATATGTTCTACCATCTGCAGAAGCTTTCATTTTCGTATTACGATAACGCAAAGGTCGGCTCGATCATGTCGAGGATCACAAGCGACCTTTTCGACGTGACCGAGTTTGCACATCATTGCCCCGAGGAGTTCTTCATCGCCGGGATAAAGATAATCGCATCCTTCGTTATACTATCGACGATGAGCCTGCCGCTTACCCTTATCGTATTTGCGATAATTCCGCCGATGACCATAGTGCTCGCCATATTCAACCGCAAGATGCGTGCAGGCTTCAGAGAGTCGCGCCGCAAGGTGGCGGAGCTCAACTCTCAGGTCGAGGACAGCCTGCTCGGAATAAGGGTGGTAAAATCCTTTGCAAACGAAAATATCGAGTGCGACAAGTTCGAGGATGGCAACGTAGGCTTCCTTAACGTAAAGAAAAAGGTCTACCGATACATGGGCGGCTTCCAGTCGACCACACGCTTCTTCGACGGAGCGATGTATATCATCGTCGTCGTTGCGGGCGCCTTCTTCCTTCGCGCCGATCTTATAACTCCGGCAGATTTCGTTGCATATCTCCTTTTTGTCAGCACGCTTATTACCTCGATACGCAGAATAGTCGAATTTGCAGAACAGTTCCAGCGCGGAATGACCGGTATCGAAAGATTCTTCGAGATAATCGACATAATGCCCGACATCAAGGATTCGAAGGACGCATATCCGCTTAAAGATGTCAAAGGAAATATAGAATTCAAGCACGTAAACTTCAGATATTCCGAGGAAAACGACGAGGTGCTGCGCGATCTTTCGCTTAGCATTCCTGCCGGCGAGTGCGTCGCTCTTGTCGGCCCTTCCGGCGGAGGAAAGACCACCATATCGGCGCTTATCCCCCGCTTCTACGATGTCGACTCCGGAAGCATCGAGATAGACGGAAACGATGTACGCAATATAAAGCTGAAATCGCTCAGAAACAACATCGGTATCGTACAACAGGACGTATATCTGTTTTCCGGCACCGTACGCGAGAATATCGCCTACGGAAAACCGGGCGCGACCGAGAGCGAGATAATCGAGGCGGCGGTGCTTGCAGGCGCCGACGACTTCATACGCGAGCTCCCCGACGGCTATGACACGTACGTAGGCGAGCGCGGAGTCAAGCTGTCCGGCGGACAGAAGCAGCGCATATCCATCGCGCGCGTATTCTTAAAGAATCCGCCTATACTTATACTCGACGAGGCGACGTCCGCTCTCGACAACGAAAGCGAACACATTGTACAGCAGTCACTGTCAAGACTCGCAAAGGGACGCACGACACTTATAATCGCCCACCGTCTCACCACCATCAAAAATGCGGACAAGATCATCGTCATGGGACGCGATGGCATCGAGGAGGAGGGCACGCACAGCGAGCTTATCTCAAAGGGCGGAGCCTACTATAACCTCTACAAAACCTATGCCGACGAAAAATAAGCTTCAAAGTACGCCTTGCAGATATCAAGGCGTACTTTTTGCGTTTATTTATCGTTTTTCGGGGAATAATTACGATCACCTTGATGTTGACACAGCCCCTTAAATATGTTATAATACCTACGCGTTAGGATTGTACGCATATTTGCATATTGGGATATCGCCAAGGTGGTAAGGCACAGGACTTTGACTCCTGCATTCCGCTGGTTCGAGTCCAGCTATCCCAGCCATTATGCGGTTCCGCCGCGCACAAAACCGCAGAAATTATCTTGCGGTTTTGTTTTTTGCAAAATTTCAACGTAGGGGTGATATGATTTGCCGCAGTATATCATGTTTGCACTCGAGGTCATAGGAACTATCGCGTTCGCGATAACCGGAGTACTCGTATCGGTTGAATCTAAGCTTGACATTTTCGGAGTTGTATTTATCGGCTGCATAACCGCTGTCGGCGGAGGAATGACGCGAGACGTTTTTCTCGGAATAACGCCGCCGTCGATATTCTCGAACAAGGAGATATTCCTCGTCGCCTTCTTCGTCTCGGCAATAGCCTTCGTTTTCCTGTACAGCAAGGATTTCTTCGCCCTGAAAACAAAGATAGAGTATATAAACAATATCTTCGATGCGATCGGACTCGGCGTCTTTTCGATAACCGGAGCTGAGGTCGCGTGCCTGAACGGATATACCGACAACGTTCTGCTGGTCATAATCTCCGGCATGATAACCGGAATAGGCGGCGGAATTTTCCGCGATATCCTTACAAGCAATACTCCCTACGTGCTTAAAAAGCACGTCTATGCGCTGGCATCCATCGCCGGAGTCATAATCTATTACATAATAAAGGTATACGTGCAAAATCTGGTTTTGGCATCGGTCGTAGCCATACTTTCGGTCATCGTGATACGTCTGCTCGCGACCCACTATCGCTGGAAGCTGCCGAAGATAAAAATAGACCGCCAAAGCGAGAAATAACTCGCCGTGCGCCGCACAAAGGCTAACGCAATACACTATCCCGAGCCTCGCTTGAAGCGGGGCTTTATATTATACAAAAAACGGTATTTTACCTCCCGATATCCCCTCTTTTGATTGACAAAGCATGAATATTATGCTAAACTTAAAGTGATATAATAAAAACGACCCGGAGGAGAAAATATGTATTATATAGGAATCGACCTCGGCGGAACAAATATCGCCATAGGTGTAGTGGATAAGGATTTTAACATCGTTGCCAAGGGCAGCGTTCCCACACGCGCAGAGCGCGACGGAGAAGAGATCGTAAAGGATATGGCTACCCTTTCCCTCTCGCTTCTCAAGGATGCCGGTATAGATATAAACGAGGTTGCTTACGCAGGAATCGCAACTCCCGGAATCGCAAACCGCGACAAGGGCTGCATCGAGTATGCAAACAACCTTCCCTTCCGCAACTTCATGATATCCGATATTCTGAAGAAATACCTCCCCATAAAAGAGGTACTCATCGAGAACGATGCAAACGCAGCAGCTAAGGGCGAGGCGATCGCCGGTGCAGCCAAGGGCGTTGCAAACTCGGTAATGATCACTCTCGGCACGGGAGTCGGCGGCGGAATAATCATAGACAACAAGGTATATTCCGGCTTCAACTATGCCGGAGCCGAGCTCGGTCATATAGTAATAGAGGTGGACGGACGTCCCTGCTCCTGCGGAAGAAACGGCTTCTGGGAGGCTTACAGCTCCGCTACCGCTCTTATCAACATGACCAAGGAAAAGATGGCGACGGCAAAGGATTCGCTTATGTGGAGCCTCTGCGACGGCGACATAAACAAGGTCAGTGGAAAGACCGCATTCGCCGCAATGAAGCAGGGCGATGCTGCAGGTAAAGAGGTAGTAGATCTCTACATACACTACCTTGCGGTCGGACTCGGCAACATCATCAACATATTCCAGCCCGAGGTACTGACGATCGGCGGCGGAATATGCAACGAGAAGGAGT
>CAZSUR010000065.1:0-7477 GCA_964610075.1 uncultured Lachnospiraceae bacterium | reverse complement strand
CTTATCTGGTCGATACTCGCGGTGATACATACCACCTTCCTCTATTTCGGCACAAACGTGGCTATAATATATCTTCTCGGCATTGCCGGACAGATAGTTGTAATCCTCTGGTCTTTCATAAAAAAGCCGCGAAAGCCGCAGGAGCCGACAGAGAAATAAAGCATCGCAAATCCCTTGCTTTCAAGCGAAAGCAAGGGGTTTTTTCGACTCTACCAAACGTAGAATCGATTTTTTCAGCTCTACCGAGCCGATTTCAAACGGTAGAGCCGAGTCTCCGATCTTTAGGTTTATTTTACGCCGAAGCATATAGTATAATAGCACCGTTAGGCGGTGAGGATCATGAACGTACTTTATTGCGGAGACAGCGGCGTGCGCGACGGCATATTTTTATCGGTGCTGTCCCTCTGCAAAAACACAACCGAAAAGCTCGATATCTATATCCTCACGGCGGATGTAGACGGACGATGTGCGATCGACGCACAGTTTGCCGACAGACTTGACAGTCGGGTTAAGGAGCACAAATACGGCGGCAGCGTTACCCTTATCAACGCAAGCGAGCATTTCTTGCGCTATCTTCCGGAAGCGAATATGGGAACGCGTTTCACCCCACTCTGTATGCTGCGGCTGTTTTCGGACGAGATCGAGGCGATACCGGACAGGATACTCTATCTCGACGCCGACGTGCTGTGTCGCGCCGATCCGCATGAGCTGTATCACAGCGATATTGAGGATATTGAGATAGCAGGCGTTCCGGACAGATACGGAAAATGGTTTTTCGGCAACGTGCTGCTCCACAATTACCTCAACTCCGGCGTGCTCATGATGAATATGCGGAGGATAAGAGAGAGCGGTCTGTTCGAGAAATGCCGCAGGATGTGTCGCGACAAGCGGATGTTCATGCCCGATCAATCGGCGCTGAACAAGCTCGCGGTAAAGCGCAAGCTGCCCGAAAGATACAATGCTCAAGGGCGGATACGCCGGGACACGGTATTCAAGCATTTTACGACCTTTTTTAAGCTTTTCCCATACGTGCATCCCATGACCGTAAAGCCGTGGCATCCGGACAAGCTGCACGATAAGCTTAAAATATTCGAGTTTGACGATATAATATACGAATGGCAAAGGAGCGAAAGCAATGAAAGCAAATAAAGAGATACCGATATTTTTCACGATAGACGACAACTACGCCCCCTTTTTGGCGGTGGCGATAAACTCCGCGATAAAGAATTCCTCACCCGATCGGAGCTATCGCGCGATAGTTTTAAACGAGGATCTGAGCGAGGATAACGCTGCTCGGCTGTGCGCAATGCAGACCGAGAATTTTAAGATAGACCTCATACCGATGAAGGCGGATCTCGGCGCGCTTGACGACCGGATGGGCAACCGCCTTCGCTGCGACTACTTTACACTAACAATATATTTCAGGCTGTTCATCCCTACCCTTTTCCCCGAGTATGATAAGGGAATATATATAGACAGCGACGTTGTGGTGACCGATGATATAGCGAAGCTCTACGACACCGATATAGGAGATATGCTCATCGGAGCGGTAAACGATCTTTCGATAGCGGACGTTCCGCCGCTCGTTGCATACACCGAGAACGCGATAGGCGTAAAAAAGCAGGAGTACATAAACTCGGGCGTACTGCTGATGAATCTTAAAGCGATGCGCGAGTGCGATCTTGAGGGACACTTCCTCGATCTGCTCAACACCTATCACTTCGACACGATAGCTCCCGATCAGGACTATCTCAACGCAATGTGCAACGGCAGAATACATTATCTTGACGAGGCGTGGGACGCAATGCCGAACGATGCGCACCCTCCGCTTGAGCACACAAGCATCATCCACTTCAATCTGTTCTCAAAGCCGTGGTGCTATGACAAGGTACAGTACGAGGATATATTCTGGAAATACGCCGAGGACAGCGGATATCTCGACGAGATAAAGGGGCGCAAGGCGGCGTACACGGACGAAATGAAGCGCTCGGACACCGAGTGCCTCGAGCTGCTCGTTGCGCGCGGCGCCGAGATCCCTAAAAACAATGTGACATTTAAGAAAATTTACGAAAGCGGTGTAAAAATACGACTATGATAATAGGAGACAATCGCGGCGCGGTAATAGCAAGAATACGCGAGCTCGCCGAGAGTGAGAGCTATAACGCAAAGGCGGAGCTGAACGATCCGGTGCTCTCGTCCGAAGCCAGCCGCAGGATAACCGACGCATACGTGGAAAATCGCAACCAAATCTACTTCAAGCTAAAGAAAAGCATCGCGCTCGCGGCGGTAAATACGGCAACAAGAATAATAAACCGGCAGACGAAGATAGTCGGACTCGAAAAGCTACCGCGCGAGCTTGGCGGAGTTATTATAACGAGCAATCACTTCAATCCTCTCGAAAATACCGTAGTACGCCATCTCGTGCACGCCATGGGCAGACGACGCCTCGCGGTAGTAAGCCAGACCTCCAACTTTGCAATGGGCGGAGCGGTAGGCTTTTTGATGAACTACGCGGACACGATACCGCTCTCCGCCGAGCCGCGGTATCTCGCGAGAGATTTTATGTCGATATTAAAGGAGCGGTTGACCGAGGACGGAGACGCCGTACTGCTTTATCCGGAGCAGGAGATGTGGTTCAACTACCGCAAGCCGCGCCCTCCGATGGGCGGAGCGTATTTTTACGCAGCGAAGCTGAACGTCCCGATCATATCCTGCTTTGTCGAGATATCCGATACCGACGAGGACGATACCAATGAGTTCAAAAAGGTACGTTATACCCTTCACGTGCTCGACGTTTTGTATCCGAGCAAGGAAAAGACGGTAAAGGAGAACACCGAGGAGCTTGCAAGCATCGACTACAAGCTGAAATGCGAGTGCTACGAGGCGGTTTACGGCAAGCCTCTCACATACGAGTTCGAGCCGTCCGACATCGCCGGCTGGAAGGGCTCTCTATGATAAAGGAACGGATAAGGTATTACAGTAGCTTTTCCGACGACTTCGAGCAGAGTGCTGAACAGGACTTCGAGCTGCCGCGCGACTATAAATACGTACGCACCGATCCTCTTTCAAGGCTGCTTTCCGCCGTCATATACGCCATCGCCTTGATATTCGGCTCTGTATACTGCCGACTCTTTCTGCACGTGAAAATAATCGGGCGAAAGAAGCTGAAGGAGGCAGGCGACGGATGCTTCATATACGGCAACCACACGCAGCCGATAGGCGATGTTTTCATTCCGGCGCTGGCATCCTTCCCGAAAAGGATATATACGATAGCAAGCCCGGCAAACTACGGCATACCCGTGATAGGCAAGCTGCTTCCGTATCTCGGAGCTATCCCGACAGCCGGCACCGTTTCTGCGTTGAAGGAGCTCGGACGTTCGGTTGAGCTTCGTCTGTCGGAGGGTCATCCGATAGTAGTATATCCCGAGGCTCACGTCTGGAGCTACTACACAGAAATTCGTCCGTATGCAGACACGGTATTCAGAATGTCCGCAAAGTCGGACAAGCCCGTGTACGTCATGACGACCACCTATAAAAGCTCGAGATATCATAAAAAGCCGCGCATCAAGGTGTTTATCGACGGCCCGATATACCAAAAGGACGGCACGATAAGAGAAAGATCCGCCGCACTCTGCAACGAGGTTTACCGCACCATGACCGAGCGCGCAGCCGAAAGCGACGTAAGCTATATAAAATACGTACAACGATAAATCAACCCAAACCCAAAGCATACAACATGGAGGAATATGCATGAACAACGACTTTATTTTATCCTGCGAATCCACAGTCGATCTTCCCTTTTCATACGTAAACGAAAGGGATATCCCCGTCCTTTTCTACACGTATACGGTAGATGATAAGGAATATATCGACGATATGCTGCGTAATCCCAAGGCTCTGCCGAGATTTTACAGCTTTATCGACGCCGGCAAGCTTCCGGGCACGACCCAGATAAACGAGGCGAAGTATACCGAATTTTTCGACGAGCTGCTTAAAAGGGGCGATGTTATACATATCACCTTCGGCACAGGAATGACGCAGTCGTATCAAAACGCGGTGCGTGCCGCGGATGCAATGAGAGAGAAATATCCCGAGCGGAAGATAATCGTGGTCGACTCGATGTGCAGCTCCTCCGGCTACGGTATGCTTGTAGATTACGCGGCTGATATGCGCGACGAAGGCGCGTCGATGGAAAAGATCGAGGCGTGGGTGTTAAAGCATCGCCAGCACGTGCATCATCAGTTCTTCTCGACCGAGTTGAAGCATTACAGACGCAGCGGAAGAATGTCGGGCGCTACCGCAATGATAGCTACGATACTCAACATCTGCCCGATAATGAGGCTGGACGATAAGGGTAAGATATTGGCGTACAGCAAGGTGAGAGGAAAAATAAACGCAATAAAAACAACGGTGGATACGATGGAGCAGCACGCTGTCGGCGGACGCTCCTATAACGGAAAGTGCTTTGTCTGCCACTCCCGTTGCATCGAGGATGCCGAGAAGCTAAAAAAAGCACTACATGAGCGCTTCCCGAATATAAAGGGCGATATCCGCATATGCGATATCGGAACGACGATAGCCTCCCATTGCGGCCCGGGAACGGTAGCCGTATTCTTCCTCGGAGACAAGAGATTGCCCGAATAATACGTAAAAAAGCATAAAAAAGCAGGGACGTAACGGCTTGCACGATCAGCGGTAGATCAAAAGTTAATTTACCGCCGTTCCGAGGTATTTCTCGCGGTCTATTCAACCGCAAGGAATACCTCGGAAACAAAGTGCAGACCAAATTCCCTGCTTTTTTGCGTTTAGTATCAAATTCGTATCAGAAAAGATCGACCGAAAGATAGCGGTCTCCGCTGTCGGGGAGCAGCACGACTATCTTCTTGCCCTCGTTCTCCGGGCGCTTTGCAAGCTGCATTGCGGCATGGAGCGCAGCTCCCGACGATATTCCGACGAGTACACCCTCGTTTTTGCCTATATAAGCGGTAGCAGCAAACGCATCCTCGTTCGATACGGTGAGGAGCTCGTCGTAGATCTCGGTGTTCAGCACCTCCGGCACAAAGCCGGCGCCTATTCCCTGGATCTTGTGCGGGCCTGCCGCTCCGCCCGAGAGCACGGGCGAGCTTTTCGGCTCGACTGCAACTATCTTCACATTTTCGTTCTTCGATTTAAGATACTCTCCGACGCCGGTCACGGTTCCGCCCGTTCCGACTCCGGCAACGAATATATCGACCTCGCCGTTTGTATCCTCCCAAATCTCGGGGCCGGTGGTCTCAAAATGCGCACGCGCATTCGCGGGATTTGTAAACTGAGACGGGATAAAGCTTCCGGGGAGGGATGCTGCAAGCTCCTCCGCCTTCTTTACCGCTCCGCTCATTCCGAGCGAGCCGTCGCTTAACACAAGCTCCGCGCCGTATGCGCGCATGAGCTTGCGGCGCTCCTCCGACATCGTCTCGGGCATAACGATTATAACGCGATAGCCTCTCGCCGCAGCTACCGAGGCGATACCTATTCCGGTATTACCTGAGGTAGGCTCGATTATCACAGAGTCGCGTTTCAGCAGACCTCTCTGCTCCGCATCGTCAAGCATAGACTTCGCTGCCCTGTCCTTTACCGAGCCGGTGGGATTAAAATATTCAAGCTTTGCGTATATTTTCGCACAAAGCTCCTTCTCTCGCTCCGTTTTCACAAGCTCAAGAAGAGGAGTCTTTCCTATAAGTTCATCAACCGATCTGTAAATCATAATAATTCCCTCGCTTTCGATAAAGTCGGTATACAAAAGCAGCTTATTGCTTTGGTTTTAGTTTATACCATATTTTTATGAATATTTAACGTTGATTATATTAAAAAAATAAAATTACAAGCAATATCACCGCATGAAAAAGTATAGCTATCGGCAGACCTATCATAAAGCTACGATGCTTTGTCTTGTGCCGGATAATAAGCATTGTCAGATAGGTGCCGAGCGCGCCTCCGCCGAGCGCCATGATCCAAAGCGTGCGCTCACGCACGCGATGTCGCGGCAAAAGCTTCGCCGCCACCTTATCGTATACCGAAAGACAGACCGCTATCACGTTCAAAGCGGCAAGATATATAAACAGCGCTTGCATATGTTCCCTCCCATTCCGGAGCTTGATCTCGTGCGCCTCCGGCATATCGCAAAAAGCGGCTGCCGCAAAAATTCTGCGGCTGCCGCCTTGCGTTATCATTTCTCGTCAAACGAATACTCGCTTAATACGCACTTGTGATTATGAAGCGTCCAATTGCTCTTATCCCAGATGTTGTCCTTCACGCTTGCCCACTTTCCGGCGATAAAGGTATTTCCGTTGTTTACCGTTACGTCCCAGTTGGAGTCAACCGTTATAAACTGATCGTGAGCGTACTTCTCATCGTTGTTTACAGCCTTTCCCGTAAACGGATTCACGGGATTCTCGACCGTTCCCTCGAAGGCGAGGGTCGGAACGTCGGCGTTGGTCATAAACTCCTCGGAGGTAGTAAAGCCGTGGCTGCCGAAGTCCTTTACCATAAGCAGCGGATAGTAGTATTCCGCCTCGTTGAAGTAATATTCGTTCGTATCGAAGCGAAGCTCGTCAAAATGCTTGAGCGAGCCGCCGTGGTCGGCTGCGATGATTATTTTTGTATTATCATACACGCCCTGCTCCTTCATATAGTCGAGCCAGTCGCCTATCTTCATCAGAGCAGCCATATTCGTCTGATAATGCTTCATCTGCTTTTCGTTTTCCATGTGCATAACGCGTCCGTCTACCGTGAATCTGTCGGTATTTGCGGCATCATACTCGGTATTGTCCACCTTCTGTGCGGGCTCGTATTCCGGCTCCTGCAAAAGGATCGGGTCGTGCGTCGTGCTGTTCTGTATCATAAGGAAGGTGTTCTTTTCCTCACGCGTTACCTTGGTGATATTCGGCAGATTGACAAGCACGTTATAAAGTCCCATGAAATAGCTGCCTATTCCGCTTGCGGTGGAGGGAGTGTAAACGGTCTGCGAGGTATAATCGGAATCACCTGCCGTCAACGAGCGATTATATACTCCATCGTTGTATACGGTAGGCTGAACGAACAGCGGAAGTGATTTCATTATGCCGAAGCAGAAGAAGTTGCGAAGATTGTTGTCTATCGGCTGTTGCTTCATCTCCGGAGTTTTGAATTTTCCCTCTGTGAGGAAGGTCCTTATATCCGGATACTCGTCGAATATCGAGAGGTCGGGGATCCATTCGTAGTTCGCATACGGAGCATCGCACACCGTAACTTCATAGCCCTCCTCGTCGAACAGCACGGGCATGAGCTTCAGCGCCTCGTTGTGCTTTGACGCAAGCGACTCGTCCGAGCGCTTGTTCATCTCGACAGGAGTATATTCGTAGCCGCCGAAAAGCGGAGGCGTTCCGAAGTTTGTAAAGCCGCCGAACGATATCGTGTTCGAGTAATAGGTAAATCCGTCGAACTTTTCTTTCAGCTCCGG
>CAZSUR010000064.1:6235-7482 GCA_964610075.1 uncultured Lachnospiraceae bacterium | reverse complement strand
ATTACGGCAATACTTTCACAAACTGCTCATCCAGCGGTAACGTAACGATAACTGACGCATCGGATGCAAATGATGCCGACGAGCTCGGCGGAATCGCCGGTGTTTGGATGAACAAGACGAGCAACATCACCTTCAACAACTGCTCGTACACCGGTACGCTCTCGACAAATATGAGCGTTGATATCAGCAACAACACCATCTACGGAGCGCCGTACTACAAATCCGGCACGGGACTTATCGCATCTCCGATAGTTACTCCGTAATAAAAAAGACTATTTTACCCGCCTCGTCCGTTCCGCCAAAGGCGGAGCGGATAGGCGAGGATGAGCGCCCTCGTGGGCACGTATCCTTGCTGTGACGGATATGATATACCCCCTGAAAGGACGAGTTATGAATATTGCACAAAGCGTGTTCGACATCTCGGGGGGGGGGGGCTAAAAACCTCCTTATTGGTCATTTTGACCGACGCTTTTAAAGCGGTTTTTTTGGTACGATACCTTCGTTTCGTCGACGCGGCGGAGGGTATCTCCCCTTTACGTGTCGGCAAAAAAATTCAATGGAGGTCATAGTGAAAATGACAAACAGCAAAACCACGAGACGCGCGCTGCTGTCCAGCTTGCTTGCAATATTCCTTTGTGTTGCTATGCTTGTCGGAACAACATTCGCGTGGTTCACAGACACAGCATCTACTGCTGTTAACACGATCCAGGCAGGAGAACTGAAGATCGAGCTCCTTGATAAAGAAGGCGAAAGCCTTGAGGGCAGATCTCTTGCATGGGAAAAGGCAGAGGGCCATGAGAATGAAGCTATTCTCTGGGAGCCCGGTGTTACCTACAATCTCGAGCAGGTTACTGTAAAGAACGTAGGTAATCTTGCACTTAGGTATTCGATCGAGATCACCGGTATCAACGGCGACGCGAAGCTCAACGAAGCTATCGAGTGGACGTTTGAGGGTATCGATGACGGACACCTTCTTGCAGGCGAGTCGGCTGAGATCGTTATAAGCGGTCATATGCTTGAGACTGCAGGCAACGAGTATCAGGGCCTCTCCATCGAGGGCATCGCTATCACTGTACACGCTACTCAGTACACTCACGAGTATGATAGCTACGACAATACCTACGACGCTAACGCTCCCTTTACAAGCTATTGGGACGGCGCAAGCGAGGTAGTACCCACCGAGCCCGATGCATGGGAGAACGGTGAGTATCACATCACGAATGCTGCAGAGTTTGTTGGTATAATGA
>CAZSUR010000064.1:0-6225 GCA_964610075.1 uncultured Lachnospiraceae bacterium | reverse complement strand
CAAACCAGGGCGCAACGAACAGCTGGGCGCTCGGCAAGACCATCGTTCTTGATTGCGACATCGACCTCGGCGGAAGAACTATCGCCGGCTTCGGTAGCGGCAACGACAATATCTCCTTTACATTTGACGGTAATGATCACACCGTAAGCAACTTCAAGATCGACACAGACTCACGTTACGCAGGTCTCTTTAATCAGGTAAGCCACGGCGGATACATAAAGAACGTAACCGTAAAGGGTGCCGTTATCAACGGTAAGAGTGCTGTTGGAGCAGTTGTTTCCTCATTGGACGGAGGTACTGCTGAAAACTGCAAGGCTTACAATTGCTCGCTCAACGGTAAGCATCAGGTAGGAAGCGTTGTCGGTTATGCGGCAGGCTCTACCGTAAAGGATTGCTATGCTGAAAACTGCACCGTAGTTTACAGCGCTGACGCTGAATATCAGGATGTAAACTGCCAGGTTCTCGGATATGACAACGTAGCTACAACGAACACCATAAGCGGTAACACCTATCTTAACGTTACGGTTGCCGGAAACGGTCAGGCTGTTGCAAACGGTGTTGTTAAGAGCGGTAACACCTACCTCATCTCGAGCGCTGAAGGACTTCAGTGGTTCAACGATCAGGCAAACAAGAACGGTAAGAGCTTCGGCGGTACTACCGTAAAGCTTACCTGCGACATAGATATGCAGAACGCAGCTTGGCTGCCTGCAGGTCAGAACTTCAAGTACGACTATGCTGATCTCGGATACAGCAACACTGTTCAGTTCAACGGCGTATTCGACGGTAACGGAAAGACCATATCCAACATCAAGATAACAGGTCTTACCGGCGATCAGGTCAATGCATTGTCTACGACAGTACCGGCTGGAAGCTCTAATTCCGATCACTCCATGTATTCTGTTGGATTTATCGGATATGCTAACGGCACAGTAAAAAATCTTACTATAAAGAATTCTGAGGTTGTCGGATTCCACTACGTTGGAACGATACTCGGTTATTCCGATGCAGCATCTCTCATCGACAACTGCCACGTTGAAAACGTTACAGTTTCGGCTTCGCATCTGTCCGAAGATCAGTGCGGAGACAAGGTCGGCGGAATCGTCGGTAACCTTAACGATACCGTTAGCGGCGCTGATATCAAGAACTGCTCTGTTAAGAACAGTGAGATCACCGGAAGCCGTGACGTAGGTCAGGTTATCGGTTGTGCACAGAACGGCTCGAGCTATGAGAACTGCACCGCAGTTAACGTAACAGTTTCGGATGCAGGCGATTGCACACACGCAAACATCAACAATTCTATAATCGGACGCGACCTCAGATAACGCTCGATAATAGTAATTTGATACTGTAAAGATATCCTCTCCGCCGAAAGGCGGGGAGGGTAATCAAAGGGCATAAATTCGTTTATGCCCCTTGATTGCCTAAAGACTTTTTGAAGGGAGATAGCGATAGTATGCCGAATGAACTGTTTCTAACCGTTACGTTTACCATACTATTTATGTTGGCAGTCGCTTTTGCGGTTGCCATGCTGTCGTTGTGCCTTGCAAATTTTGGCAGAACTGCTCGACACATCACGAGCATGATGAACGCAGCCTCCGACGATAAAGAGTATACTCGTTGGCGCAGAGAGCTAAGTTGCCATTATCTCCGACTTATCCCATTTATAACTAAGAAAAACGTATCGTGGTTCTACGATAGATTCGTATACAAGCCGAAATATGCAAAAAAAGAAGAACGATACGACGGAATATATCATCTTCTCGCTCCGTCGTTGGCAGGTGTCGTTTTATGTGTTACCTGCTTGTTCGGCGTAAGCTGGGCTTGGTTCACCTCGTCACAGAGCGCTACCGCCGGAGAGGTCAGATCTGCGGCGTTTACCGCGGCGATAGAGGTAGTTGATGCCGATGCCGAGGTGGCGGTCACGCCAACGCTTTCGGAGGATGGCTGGGACTTTGAATACGTACTTTCCGCCGGAGGCGAATACGGCGTGTCTGTCACAGCCGGTGGAACGGCCACTACCGGATATTGCTCTGTTTATTTTAAGGGAAATACGGCGCGCGAGTATACGGTGCAGCTTGCACCGGGAGACTCGGTCACGTTTACTGCATATGCTCCGAGTGAGGGCGGAACGCTTGTTATAGCGCCGCGCTGGGGCGTTGGACCCGCAGCTTCATCAAAGCTCGGTCAGACCGATAGCGATACGATAGGCGAGCCGAGCACGACTCCGCCGAGCGGAACTACCGGCTTGCAGATGCCGAGCTCTGTTACGAGCAGCGCGGTAAGGGTGCCGGAAGCAACAACTGCCGATCAGACGACATCTACCGATGATACTACGGCAAGCGAGACCTCAAGTGACCCTACGACAACCGAAACAACGGGAGCAGAGACGACAGTGGATATTACCGCATCGACCGAGACGGAGACTTCGCCCGAAATGTCAGGCGCGGTGAGCGCACCGTCGGGCGAGCATGAAAACGCCTCCGATATTCCAAATGAGGAGGGCAGAGAGCCCGTCGCTCCGTCGGATACGACGCCGGAGGCAAGCCCGAAGCGATGATACATCGGTGTTGCTTGTATCCCGGACGTGTGCAGCCGATCGAATAATTAAATAACGACAAAATACCGCAACGCCGTTTCACGGTGCTGCGGTATTTTAAATATGCGAGAAAAAGCTAACGCCTCCGATAGAGCGCGGTCTATCGGAGGCGTTGCTTTAAAGCAAGGTAAAATAAATTTATTTGTTCTCGGATTCTCTTTCCTTATCGAGCTTTCTGTTTATGAAGTATACAACGATGTTCATGCTGACAAATATCAGGTTGATGAAGTATACGACCAAAACGTAGTTGATCTTTCCGGCTACGATCTTTCCGGTGATTCCGGCAATGTATCCGAAGGTTATAAGAAGTATGAAGCCCAAGCTCATGGATTTCGCGGTCTTTGCCTTTACGTTCTTTATAACCGAAAGCGGCCATGAGCAGCCAAAGCAGATAAGCATAACAGTTTCAAGCAGGTTGGGGAGGGATGCGACTAATCCTGACATAGTGATTTATCCTCATTTCTTTTCTTTTTCGGTTAATATTATACCGTTGACAAATGATAATGTCCAATATATAATAATTATATAAACGATAACAAAAAGGAATGAGTTTTGTGGAATTAACACAGCTGAGATATTTTTACGAGGCGGCGTGTAGTCAACATATCACAAAAAGTGCTGAAAAACTTAACGTTGCGCAGCCGGCGCTGACAAAGTCGATACGTAAATTAGAGCAAGAGCTCGGAGTTCCGCTCTTTGTGCGGCGCGGAAGAAACGTGTTTACGACACCGTACGGCGAGTATCTGCGCGACCGCGTCGAGCCGATACTGCAGGCAGTCGACTCGCTCGCGCGAGATATGGAGAGCATGGCGCGCGAGGAGGAGCACACGATAAGACTTAGCGTGAACGCGGCATCCACCATGGTAACGCAGGCGGTCATCGATTATAAGAAGATAAATCCCGAGGCGCATTTTCAGCTCATGTCGAAGTTTGAAAACGGAATGTTCGACGTCGAGATATCGACCGAGCCATCTGATGGCAGACCTGTTCGCGACGATTCGACCGAGTTCCTTTTTACCGAGCGCATTTTTTTGGCGGTGCCGAAGGTCGAGAAATATATGGGCAAAAGCTCGATCAGGCTCACCGAGGTGCGAAGTGAGAATTTCATCAGTCTCTCCGGCTCGAAGCCGCTCCGCGCCGTTTGCGAGGCTATCTGCCGCGACGAGGGCTTTTCTCCGAACATAATATTCGAGAGCGATAGTCCGACGGCGGTGAAAAATATGATAGGCGCTAACGTCGGCGTCGGCTTTTGGCCCGAGTTTTCGTGGGGAATAGTCGACAACGAGCACGTTATACTCCTGCCGATAGACTCTCCCTCCTGCAAGCGCGACATCGTGTTGAGATGCAATGAGCTGAAGCGCGACAGCGAGCACGTGCGGCAATTTTTTGAATTTCTCAAAGGATATTTCGTTTGCGGATGATAACCCTTGCAAAACCGCTCGATTTGTAATATAATTGGGTTGATATGCGAAAGCTATATCTAAATAATATCATGATGTTTAAACGGAAATGATGGTGAAGTATGAAAATTACACTTAATCCGGATGAAGAGATAGTAAAAACGGTGAGGGAGGGCCTTGAACGCACCGGCGGCTACTGCCCGTGCGTGCTTGAGCGAAGCGAGGACACAAAATGTATGTGCAAGCAGTTCAAGGAGCAGATAAAGGACCCGAGCTTCGAGGGATTTTGCCATTGTATGCTATACTACAAGTCCAAATAATGCAGAAAAGGAGATAGGAAAATGGCTGAAATTATAATAACCGCCGATAATTTTGAAGAAGAGGTAATGCACTCGGACAAGCCGGTGCTGATAGATTTTTGGGCATCCTGGTGCGGCCCGTGCAAGATGATAGCTCCGATAATCTCGGAGATCGCGGAGGAAAATGACAATATCAAGGTCGGAAAGGTAAACGTGGATGAGGAGCCGGAGCTTGCGGCTCGCTTCATGGTGGCAAGCATACCTATGCTCGTGCTCGTGCGCGACGGCGAGGTAGTGAACAAGGCTGTCGGATATCGCCCGAAAGAGGAGATACTCGAGCTCCTTTGAGTTAATACGTGCATATAAAAAGCTCCGCTTTTGCGTCGCCAAAGCGGAGCTTTTTTGTGTGTGCAGGGGAGATTGTTTATACAGGGGATTTCTTGCTCACCAACATTTCGTCGCGTACGTGCGGTTGTTTTCGCGTGTGGACGCGGATGGTGAGCTCGCGGCGGAGTGCACGTGCGCTCTCGATGCTCAAGCGCTTTGCAATCCGGCACTCACTATGGTGGTGCTCATCATGGCAGCGCTCGCGTTACGCCGCGAAGCGTGGCAGGAGGTGCGGACGTGCACGTTTGACTATTGACTACGCGGCTGCCTTATTGTCGGCGCGTGTCTGCTTCCGCTTTGGTGGTGCATCAGTCTCTTTCGCTCGGAGTGTCATTTGTCGCGTGCGCTATTCGTCGATTACCTACTTCCGCAATTCCTTTTGCCGGAGACGCTTGCGTACATCCGACTTGCTTTGCGACGCCGCGATGATGTGCGTACTCGTTCGTATCACTTCACCTATATCACCGCTCGATGCTCACACTTCGCCGCCGTTTTTCGGCTCGCGCAAGGCGGAGAGGGTGAAATAACGGAGCTTTTTTGTATGTGGGGACATTTATCGGCTCTTTTTTGCGTATAAGCCGGTCGGCAGCTTGAAAAACGGCGCGAAAAATGTTATATTAATAGACAGCGTGGCGGTACTTTCGGCACGCCACATGATAGATCCAACGACGAGATGGGAGGAGAGCATGATGGAAGCTAAGCTTGACAGAAAAATATCTGCGTTTCTTAAAAAATACTATATAATATTTGCGTTCGCATCCCTCCTTCTCCCCGATATACAGCTCCGGTGGCTCGTATCACCGAAGGTGTTCTCGCCGGGCTTTTATCTCCCCGTTTCGCTCGACTTTACCGCTTTGTGGATAGTAATAATACTGGGAGTGTGCCGTACGCTGCTTCCTCGTGTCGCAGGCAGGGTGGTATACATAATTTTTTCCGCCTTCTTTATCCTTTTGTCCTGCGCACAATACATATATTTCAAGATATTCAATCAGTTTTTCTGGCTGAAAAGCATCGCTCTTGCGGGCGAGGGAGCCGGATATATCGGCATCATCTCGAAGGGGATAGACGCATGGCTGATAGCGTGCACCGCATCCTCTGTCATATGCTTGCTTTTCGCCGCGATATCGTGGGATACGCGCAAAATGAGCTCGCGCCGATGGGTGTTTGTACCGATATGCGCCGCCGCTGCGCTGATACTTCTGCACGGCTTTATGCTTATACGTGAGAAGGCAGAGGGTGACGACAACTGGAACGTGTGGGCTGACCCGAAGGCGGTATACGCGGAGTTTAACGACCAAAACAAGTGTCTTGATATATGCGGCATTTATCAGTTTACCTTAAAGGACGTATGCAGCATCCTCGGCGGCGGCAGCTTTGGCGATGAGGATTTCGAATACGCGGAGCGCTATTTTGATCAAAAGGGCGGACTTACCCAAAACGATTACAGCGGCATTTTCGAGGGCAAGAACCTTATTGTCGTTATGATGGAGAGCATTGACAGCTGGATGATAGACGAGCGCTATACCCCCACCCTTTGTATGAT
>CAZSUR010000063.1:0-7633 GCA_964610075.1 uncultured Lachnospiraceae bacterium | reverse complement strand
TCACGTCGGGGACACTAGATCCTAAATCTAGCGCGTCTGCCAATTCCGCCACTGGCGCATTTTTTGTGTGAAAACGGAGTGCCGGAAAAGCCGAGCTCCGCTCGTTTTTCGCAACCGTTTTTTTGTGTGAGTCATACGTCGACCGCATCAATCATAACATATAAAAAAGGTTTTGTCAATTGCAAAAATGCGATCGAGTGGCGGACGGCTCGCCGCTGCGCGGTCGTTCGGAGAGGGTACGCTTCTCACTCGGGCATTGGCGTTTATATGCCGTATCGAGCGTTTTCATTTGCCGAAGCGCCGTCGAAACAAGGGCTTTTATCCGCCGAGGTGAGTGCGTTTGTCAGTCGATATGCGCGCTTTTATATGCAGAAGATACGTTTATCCGTCGGAACGAGCGCTTTCCGTAGGAATGAGAGGGCGGATCTCCTGAAGCAAGCGCATATATCCGCTGCGATTGGCAGCTTCATCCGTCAAAATGATATCAACAAAGAGGGCTGACGCTTTGCGAATGTTTATCGAGCTTATATCCGCCGCCGGGGAGAGCCGGACGTTTTTGCTCGGGCTTATACTGCTTGCGACGGTCATAATGGTAAACGGCTGGACCGATGCACCGAACGCTATCGCGACCTGCGTATCCACCCGGGCGATGAGCTGCGGCGGAGCCGTAGTTATGGCATCGGCGGCGAATCTCATCGGCGTTTTTTCCTCGCTTGTGCTGGGAGCTCGCGTGGCTTCGACGGTGAGCGAGCTTGCGTTTCTTTCGGAGGACGGCTACCGCGCGTCGATAGCGCTCATCTCCGCGCTTTGCGCCGTCATTTTGTGGGCGATCTTGGCGTGGCGCCATGGACTGCCGACAAGCGAGAGCCACGCGCTCATCGCCGGGATTTGCGGCTCGTCGGTTGCCGGCGGAGGCTCCTTTTCCGCCGAGGCGTGGCTCAAGGTGCTCTGCGGTCTTGCTGCATCGCTCGGCATCGGATTTTTGCTCGGATTTGCATCGGCAAAGCTGATAGTGATTGCTTGCCGTAGGCTCGACCGGCGGAAAACGGTCGGCTTTTTCTCTTACGCACAGATATTCGGTGCGGCGCTGACCGCATTCTTCCACGGAGCGCAGGATGGACAGAAATTCCTCGGAATATTCGCCGTGATGACGGCCGTGAACGGTGTCGGCTCGGGCAGAGGCGAGGTGAACACGTTCGCGTGCGTGGCGGTAGCGCTTTTTATGTTTATCGGGACCGCGTGCGGCGGCAAGCGGATAATAAAATCGGTCGGGATAGACCTTGTGCGTCTTAAACCGTATCAAGGCTTCGCCTCCGATATTGCGGCGGGTGCGTGTATGCTTTTCACCCTTTTTGTGGGGCTGCCGATAAGCACGACGCACACGAAAGCCTCGGCTATAATGGGAGTAGGTGCGGCGCGCAGCCTACGGCACGTAAACATGAAGATAATGCGCGATATGCTGCTTGCGTGGATATTTACCTTTCCGGGCTGCGGTATTATCGGATTTTTACTTACAAGGCTGCTTATGCGGATCCTTTGATTTTGGAGGCTGATTTTGCGGTGGGAAAACGCGATTCTCTACTTTGCGAGCTGTACGCGCTCGCGCTGGAGGCGGTAGCACGTGAAAAAGGGGACGGCGGCGAGAGGTATGCTCGGCTCGCGGAGTCGCTTGAAGCCGCCTTTATCACGCCGCTCGAGCGTGAGGATATTCTTGCGCTCGCGCAGCTTTTGTGCACCCTCGCCATGCGCCGGACGGCGCTCGATCGCATAATGCAAGGAGATGGAGCCGACGCAGGGCTCGAGCGCTCTTTATCCGTGTGCTATCGCCTGGTCTGTGAGCTGTTCGCACAACTCTGCGAGTACCCGAAGTCGCGTGAAATATACGATAGCATCTCCTCTCTGCGTGAGGAATCTGGCAGGCTGTGGCTCGCTTGCATGGGCGAGGCTCCGGGCAATGGGCTCGGCGGAGCGCGCTGCGAAAAACGCCGTCGTATTCTCTGCGGCGCCGCTGCTTGCGCCGATATATGCCGCGATGTCTCGCTTAAAGCGGAGCTCGTGCTTATGAAAAATTCGTAAATTTTTACATTTTATAATTCTATGTTAATAAATATATGCTATACTACTATTTAAGGAGCATTGCCGAGGCGTGCAAGACGGGCGACTGCCTGCGAAATTCGGGCTTCGGCATAAACGACGCATATGTTTGGATTTGTGACCCCGTACGTTCCCGAGCTGAAAGTAAAGGAGCATACGCTGTATAAGGCGATATATTGCGGACTGTGCCACACAATGGGACAGAGCGTGTGCGAGAGCTCGCGCTTTGCGCTGAACTACGATTTCGTATTTCTGTCGCTTGTGAGATATGCGCTGATGGGAGCGGTGCCGGATATATCGGTGCGCGGCTGCGCCGTGCATCCGATAAAAAAGAGGCCGGTGGCAAGTGATGATCAAGTGCTTCCGTTCTGCGCCTCCTGCGGAGCGCTGCTCACCTACTATAAGATAGCGGACGACATCTCGGACGAGAAGGGAGTGCGACGAGCGGCAAAGAAGGCACTTGCTCCGATGGCGCGCGCTCTGCGCCGCAAGGCGCATCTGCCGGAGCTGGACGCGCTGACGGCAGACAAGCTGGGCAGCCTCGGGGCGGTCGAGCGCGAGATGAGCGCATCTGCCGATCAGCCGGCGGAGCTGTTCGGAGAGCTGCTCGGCGGATATTTTTCGCATGGGCTTGACGGCGTTTTGGCAGAAACGGCGTATGAGATCGGCTTTCATGCGGGCAGATGGGTATATCTTATCGACGCCGCAGCCGATATGGAGGAGGATGCCGAGGCATCGCAGTACAATCCGTATCTGTGCGCCGACGACGTAAAAGAGCGCTTCTACGGAAAGCAGCGCATAAATGGACGAAGTGAGAGGGCTTGTGCCGCGGCCTCGCTTAAGGCGGAGCTCGGTGAGCGGATCTCGACCTCGCTTACAATGGAGCTTATCGCGATAGATAAGGCTCTTGAAAATATAAGCTTTAACGATGCAGGTATCGAGGCGCTGGTGAAGAATATAGTTCACCTCGGTATGCCTGCACGCGCCGACGAGGTTCTGTCGGCAAGGGATAAAAAGAACAAAGAAAGAAAGGAAGCGGCGGAGAGATCTGCCGAAGGCACTTTAAATGACCGATCCATATAAGGTTCTCGGTGTATCGAGGGATGCAACCGATGAGGAGATCAAAAAAGCATATCGCGAGCTCGCACGAAAGTATCATCCGGATAACTATGTGAATAATCCGCTCTCCGACCTTGTTTCGGAGAAGATGAAGGAGATAAACGAGGCGTACGACGAGATACAGAAGCAGCGCGCCTCCGGCTCTGGTGGAACCGGGCCTCACTCGAGCGATTTCGCAAGGATCCGCACCATGATAAACAGCGGAAACTATTCGGAGGCGGATCTAACGCTGAACTCCATACCTCAAAGTGAGCGCAACGCGGAGTGGAACTATCTCAAGGGCTGCGTGCTCACCAAGCGCGGCTGGTATTTCGATGCACAGAAGTATTTCGAGACCGCGTGCTATATGGCGCCGCAGAATGCCGAATACAGGGAGGCGCTGACGCGCCTGCGCGGCGGTGCCGCCGGCTATAACAGAGGCTACCGCACCGATGCCGGCTACGGTAACTGCTCGGTATGCGATATGTGCGTCGGACTTATGTGCGCGGACACCGTATGCGACTGTCTCGGCGGCGATCTTATAAGATGCTGTTGAGCCGAAATTAGGTATAAAGGTATGAATATCCGTCAAAAAAAGACTCGTGCGCTTACGCTGTCGGCTATTCTCAGCGCCCTCGGCGTGGTGATAATGTATCTCGGCTCTATCATTACCGTTCTCGATCTTACCATGATGGCGATAGCGTCGATGGTCGTGACCTTCGCTGTGCTCTATCTCGATCGAGGCTGGGCTACCCTTATATATGCGGTGACATCCGTTCTGTCGCTGCTTATACTTCCGGATAAGTTTATCGCCGTGCTTTATCTTGTGTTCGGCGGAGTTTATCCGATGCTGAAGGCTCTTTTTGAGAGGACGGGCAGGCTGCTCGGCTGGGTGCTCAAGCTCGCGTATTTTAATATTGTTCTGCTCGCGCTTATATTTTCCGCCAGATATCTGCTTTTTATGGCGGATGCCGGAATATCCCTTTCGGCTTTTGTTATACTCGGCGGAAATGCGGTGTTTATCGTCTATGATATCGCGCTCTCACGGCTTATAACCCTTTACCTTTTAAGAGCGCGCGGAGGCAGGCACGGCAATTTCCGCAAATAACCGAAAAAAAGGGGAAAACCGCGGCATAAATAATTGACAATGAGAAATCGTTTGTGATAAAATATTTATATATAGTCTTTTGATTTAAGGATGTTTTCAAAATGATAAAAAGTATGACCGCATACGGCCGTGCATCGGGTGCAGGCGGCGGAAAAAGCTTTGTTTGCGAGCTTAAATCGGTAAACAACAGATACTTTGACTGCAATATAAAGCTTCCTCGTGCATACGGCTTTCTTGAGGAAAAGGTAAAATCATATATCACATCAAGGGGTATATCCCGCGGAAAGGTAGACGTTTATATATCTATCGACGTTACCGAATCGGAGGGTGTCGAGATCTCGCTTGACCGCGAATATGCAAAAGGATATATCACCGCGCTGCGAGAGCTCCGCGACGAGTTTGGACTTAGCGACGACATAAGCGTTATGAGCGTCGCGGCTAATCGCGATCTGTTCCGTGTGAACGCGCCCGAGGAGGACACCGAAAAGGATTGGAGCCTGCTTGAGCCGGTGCTCGCGGAGGCGGTCGATCGCTTTGAGGAGATGCGCTGCCGCGAGGGTGAGAACCTTTGCCGCGATCTGTCCGAAAAGAAGCGCAATATAGCCGAGATAGCCGAGAAGATAAAGGCGATATCCGAGGCGAACATAGCCTCGTACAGAGATCGGCTCGAGGCGCGTCTCAGACAGACGCTCGACTCGATGGGTTCGGCTCCGGATGAGGCACGTATACTCACCGAATGTGCGATATTCGCCGATAAGATCTGTATAGACGAAGAGACGGTAAGGCTGAAAAGTCACCTCTCGGCGTTCGACGAGATACTCGCGGAGAACGCTCCGGTGGGAAGGAAGCTTGACTTTTTGGTCCAGGAGATAAATCGCGAGATAAACACCTCCGGCTCAAAATCCAACGACTCGGAGATCGCGCGTCTTGTCGTCGATGCGAAATGCGAGCTTGAAAAGATCCGCGAGCAGATACAGAATATAGAGTAGGTGCCGGATATATGAATAATGCGAAATTTATAAACGTGGGCTTCGGCAATATGGTTGCCGCATCACGTATAGTTATACTGACAAGTCCGGATTCCGCGCCGATAAAGCGCCTTATGCAGGATGCAAAGGAATCGGGCAGGGCTATCGACGTTACCTGCGGACGGCGTACGCGCTCGGTGATAGTTACCGACAGCGATCATGTGATATTCTCCGCTATCCAGACGGAGACGATAGTCAATCGACTTGACGGAACGGCAGACGATCCGTCGGCGGATGAAGCGGAAGAGATATAAACAAAGGCAAAGTGTAATATGCAGGAAGGACGATATATATGCAGTGTCAGAAAGGACTTTTGATCGTAATTTCCGGTCCCGCCGGAACGGGCAAGGGAACTGTTATAGGAGAGCTCATGAAGCTGTCCGACAGTCTGTCCTACTCGGTGTCGGCAACCACCCGTGCTCCGCGCCCCGGAGAGGTGGACGGTGTGAACTACCACTTTATAACCAAAGAGGTGTTCGACCACGCGATATCGGACGGCTCGGTGCTTGAATACACACACTATTGCGGAAATTATTACGGCACCTTAAAGGATGAGCTTAAAAAGCTTGACGAGGGGAAGAATCTTATCCTCGAGATCGAGGTAGAGGGTGCGATGAACGTCAAACGCCTGTGCCCCGAGTCGGTTGCCGTGTTTATAATTCCACCGTCATACGAGATACTCGAGGGCAGGCTGCGTGGCAGAGGTACAAACACCGAGGAGGACATACGCAACCGCATGAAGAAGTCGCTTACGGAGATAGAGGCGTCGGTCAACTATGATTATATCGTCGTAAACGAAAATTCGGACACCGTCGGTGCCGCGAAAAAGATTTGGAATATTATACAGAGCGAGCAATGCCGTGCATCGAGAAATACGGCACTTGCAGAAGAATTTATAAAGAACAAATAACCAAAGGAGCTATATCATGATCTATCCTTCACTTGAGGAACTTACAAAGAATCAGCATCAGAATCGCTATGCGCTGACCGTTGCTACGGCTAAATGTGCGCGCCTTGTTACCGACGAATACGTAAAGCAGCGCGAGAACGCGGAGCGCCTGATAGCAAACAAGGAGACGGACAAGAGCCTCGCCTCGATGATAAAGAGCGAATTCCGCGATGAAAAGGCTGTAAGAAGCGCGATAAACCGCATTGTCAGCGGAGAATACAAGATAGTCGCGGCAGGCGATGACGACGAAGAATAATTTCGGTAGCTATCTTTATGCGAAGGTCGGTGCTGGCACCGGCCTTCGCATAAATGCGTAATTTTGCCGATACTGCAAAGACCCGAACCTATTCGATAAATAGTCCTTTTGGGGGAGTGACGGAATTTGGAACGCTTTACAGTTGCACAGGTTTATATAATGGATGCCCCGTATCATATCGACCGCCTCTACGACTATTATATCCCCGCGGATATGCGCGGTGGTATGATATCGGAAGGCGGATTTTGCGTTGTGCCTTTCGGCGGCGGAAACAGAAAAAGCCGCGCGCTTGTATACAGACTTGCCGAAAAGAGCGAGTTCGGAGCGCTGAAGCCTATACTCAAGGTGCTTGACGATGCGGTAAAGCTCTCTCCCGAGATGGTGAAGCTTGCGCTGTTCTTAAAATCTCATACCTTCTGTACCGTCGGGGATGCCGTCAAGGCGATAGTCCCGTCGGCGGCGATGTCGAAGGTGCAGATGATATTTCGCGCGTCAAAGGATTCGTTTGAGCGCGAGCAGACGGTGAAGCTTAGCCGCAATCAAAGCCTTGTATACAGCTACGTCAAAAGTATGGGACAGGCTACCGTCGACGGCGTGACGAAGGATATCGGAGCCGAGCTTGCTCCGGCTCTGCGCGAGCTTGAGGCGATGGGGCTGCTTGAATGTGAGATAAAGGCGGCTGGCGCATCGAACAAGAAGTATATCGAGCGTGTCATGCTTGCGGTGCCGCAGGACGAGGCGGCGTTGCTCGGCTCCGGCGGCGGTGCTGTGCGAGGTCAGAAGCAGAAGGAGCTGCTTAAATATCTCGCGGAGTGTCCGCAATCGACCGTGCGCGAGCTTGAGGCGATGGGCTTTGCACGAGCACAGATAAAGGCGCTTGCCGAAAAGGGGCTTTTGTCGCTGCAAAAGGAGGACGAGTTCCGTGATCCGTATAAGGCGGTGGGGGACAAGCCCTCGCACGATCCGGGCGAATCTCCGCTCTCTAATGCACAGCGCGCGGCGAAGGAGAAGATACTCGAGCTTACGCGCTGCGGCGAGCCGAAGGCAGCTCTGCTTCACGGTATAACCGGAAGCGGAAAAACTCGCGGTATAATAAGCGT
>CAZSUR010000062.1:0-7645 GCA_964610075.1 uncultured Lachnospiraceae bacterium | reverse complement strand
ATAAAGGTGATCCCGGTATCGGCAGGGCTTGCCGGCGGAAGCACCGATGCCGCAGCGGTGCTGCTCGGAATGAACAAGCTCTTTTCCGAGCCGCTCCCCGAGTCTCGCCTGCTCGAGCTTGGAGGAAAGCTCGGCGCGGATGTGCCGTTCTGTATTAAAAAGGGCACGATGAGCGCGCAGGGTATAGGCGAGCAGCTCACGCCCGCGCCGACCATGCCCGATTGCCATATAGTTATAGCTATCGGAAGCGATATGAAGAAATCAACGGCGCAGGCATACGCCGAGATCGACGCGCTGTCCTTTGAGCCGAAGGATATGTCGGGCATCCTGCGCGCACTCGGAGAGGGGAGCGTTGACGGCGTTTGCGAGGAGCTCCACAATCGCTTCGAGGATATTTCTCCGCACGTGTCCGAGCTGTCCGATATAATGCGCTCGCTCGGAGCCGCAGGCTCGCTTCTCAGCGGAAGCGGTCCGTCGACGTTCGGCATATTCTATGACAGAAGAAGCGCGAAAAAAGCGACGACGGCTCTCCGCAAGATGGGATATTACGCATGGGAGTGCAGTCCGATAGGCTGATATCACCCTCACCCGATATGGATAAAATGCCCAAAAAACGGCTTTGATTCAAGTGAAAATGATAAAAATTCAAAATAATGATGTACAAATTTGAATATGTGTGGTACAATATTCTTTGAATGTGTTGCTCTGCATACGGCGGAGCTTTAAAGTAGGGAAAAAGAATTTATGAAGGATAAAGAAAAAAACACGTCGTACGTTATAGGCCGCAATGCGGTGCTCGAGCTTCTTCGAAGCGGCAGGAGCGCCGACAAGCTCTACGTTAAGCGCGGCGAGCATACCGGCTCTATCAACGTTATTTTGGCTGAGGCAAAGAAGCGACACATACCGATATCCGAAACCGAGTTGGCAAAGCTCGACTTTATGGCTGACGGTATGGCGCATCAGGGGGTCATAGCCTCCGCTCCCGAAAAGGAGTATTGCTCGGTCGACGATATATTGGCGCTCGCGGAGGAGCGCGGCGAGAAGCCGCTTATAGCGATGGCTGACGGTATAGAGGATCCGAGAAATCTCGGCGCGATAATAAGAGCTGCCGAGGGCGCCGGCGCACACGGGCTGATAATCCCGAAGCACCGCGCGGTGGGACTTACCGGAGTTGTCGGAAAGGCATCTGCCGGAGCGCTCGAGCATCTTCTTGTCGCAAGAGTCGGAAATCTCTCCGACACGATAGAGGATTTAAAGAAAAAAGGACTTTGGATATACGCAGCCGAGGCCGGCGGACAGCTCTATTACGAATGTGATATGAACTCTCCTGCCGTGCTCGTTTTCGGAAGTGAGGGCAAGGGAGTATCCCGACTTGTGCGCGAAAAGAGCGATTTCACGGTATCCATACCCATGTACGGAAAGGTGAACTCGCTTAACGTTTCGACCGCTGCCGCGGTTCTGCTTTACGAGGCTGCAAGACAGCACAGAGCTTGAAAAACGAGCATAAGCACGCGCGGCGTGCTTGACATATATACGCTTTAACAGAATCTAAATCAAAAGGGGGAAACGACCTTATATGAAAAACGGTAAGGACAATAAAAAAGGTACCTCTGATGCGGTTTCGGCAAAGGATCTGCTTGCAAAGCTGCACGCGAACATGAGCGGCGATGCCGCCGCGTCCGATGCTGCGGACTTTAACGAAAGGATCGCCGAGACCAGCTCCGTCGGCTCGGATATATACAGCGAGCAGGGAGTCGAAGACTTCGATCCGATCAACTTTGATGCGGACGAGCTTATGAAAAAGTATCTCTCCGAGGAGGATTACGAGAGGTTCGCTCACGGCAGCATTGCCGATGAGGCGGAGACCGAATACGCCGACGGCGAGGACGAGCTGTCGCATACGGAGCCGCTTGCCGATACCTCAGACGCGGACTTTGAGCCGCAGCTCGACGAGCTGCCCGACGATATTTTCGAGGACGAGCCGGTAGATGAGAGCGCGGACGACATCTCGGATGAGCTCCCGGACGAGGCGGACGGCATATATGCCGACGAGGACGAGCTGACCGAGCTTGATGACATCTCGGACGACACGGCACTCGAGGGCGAGGGTATGCTTGATTCGGACGAGCGGGAAGAGCTCGATGACATGGATGTCAACCTGATGATAGCCTTCGGTATGGAGGATGAGCTCCAGGAGGCATTGGGCGAGGACAACATGGGTGAGATCGAGGCTCGCATCGAAAAGAATACCGAAAACTGCGATCCCGATGCGCTCGACGAGGAGGGGGACGATATCCCTCCGGAATACGAGTATACCTCGAACGTTCAGTCGAAGGATATATTCAGAAAGTTCACGAAGAAGTATCACTCGCTTATAATAAGACTGCTTTTAAGCTTTCTTATCATGGCGGTCGTGTTCGTATACGATAATTCCTCGATGCTCGGAATAACCCTTCCGACAAAGATAAATATGCAGGTATATCCGGTCGTTCACATAATGGTAGGACTGCAGTTCGTTATGCTAAGCGGTCTGCTTGTGCTGGACGAGCTCCGCGACGGCTTCTTTGCGCTTATAAAGTTCAAGCCGATCCCGGAAAGCGTTACCGTGCTTATGTTTGCGATAGGCATAATATACAGCATCGTTATGTGCTTTGCTCCGGTGGGACAGAATATACTTCTGTTCGGTCTGCCGGTGACCATGTGCGTATTCTTCACTCTGCTTTACGAGTTTTTGAACCTCAAGCGCATCATACTTACCTTCAACGTGGTATCCTCGAAGAAGCTCAAGTACGCGATAACCGAGTGCAGTAAGGACGAGAACGCAAAGCAGGAGATCGAGGCGTTCAGCGAATACCTGCCGGAGGATCCGAGCGTATTCAGAATAAACAAGACCGCATTTATCGACGGCTTCTTCCGCCGTACAAGAATACAGTCGCAGAACAAGGTCGCGCTTAATACTATATTCCCACTCGCTTTAGCTATCGCGGTAATATCGGCGGTAGTGTCGCTTATCCGTGTGGATAACGGCTTCAGCGCCGCCTCCTACGGCTTTATGGCTCTGCTTTTGGCGATGCCGGTGTCGGCGTTCGTTACGTACAGCTATCCCTTCTACCGCGCGTCGAGGATCGCGTATAAAAAGGGAAGTGCGATAGTCGGTGAGGGTGCGCTTGACGAGTATTCGTCCGCATCGGTCATCACCTTCGACGACCGCGACGTTTTCCCGGCGCAGGGCGTTAAGATGAAGAGCGTTAAGGTGTACGATAACCACCGCATCGACCGCGTTATATACAACGCATCGAGCGTTTTCCATGTGATGGGCGGCCCGCTTGCGGATGTATTTGACGTTGTCACGAGGGATATAGGATATTCGGACAGCGTCGAGATACTCAACACCGACGGCGACGGTATCGAGGCTATGATAGGAGACGTGAACGTACACGTCGGAAAGGCAGAGTATCTGCGCCGCCTCGGATTTGCACCCGACGACGAGGATACCGAGCTTGACGCGGATCCTACCGTTAACATCATATACATGGTCGAGGACGGAGATCTGTCCGCGAAGATATATATGCAGTACCGCATAGATCCCGATTTTGAGTACAATCTTAAGGTGCTTTACAAGGCAGGAATATGCGTTGGCATAAAGACCTGCGACCCGACGATAGATGACGAGATGCTCGGTCGCTACATAGCGCTTGACAAGTATCCCGTGAAGGTGCTCAAGCTTGAAAATGCCGGAGACGAGACCTATATGCGCAAGGAGCGCATCGACAGCGGAATCGTGTCGAAGTCCTCGCCTAAGGCTCTGCTTCAGACGATAGCACTCTGCGACAGAATACAGCACGCCACAAAGACCGGCGTTATAATAAAGCTGTTTGCTTCCATTATTCCGATAGGTATAGTCGCATTCCTTCTGTTCAATCAGCTTTTCGAGTTCTCATCCTTCTACGTTGCGCTGTATCAGCTCTTCTGGATGATCCCGATAGCGATAACGTCGAGAATGTCGGTATAAGCATATCTGCCGTCTCGGAATATAATCAAAAAACACGATCGGGCGGCGCGTTTGCGCTGCCCGAATTTCACTATAAACACTAAGGGGAAATAATACGAAATGGACAAAAGGGTAGAAGCCGTACTGAAAAACGTACTGAAGCCCGGACGATACTCCGGCGGAGAGTACAATCAGATAGTAAGGCGAGGTTTGCCTTCTGCTTCCCGGATAGCTACGAGATAGGTATGTCTAATCTCGGTGTCCGCATACTCTACGGAGTTCTGAACGAGCAGAGCGATATCTGGTGCGAGAGGGTATACACTCCGTGGGTAGATATGGAGGAGCAGATGCGGAAGAACGATATCCCTCTGTGGGCGCTTGAGAGCGGAGATCCGATAAAGGATTTTGACATTGTCGGCTTTACCCTGCAGTACGAGCTTTGCTATTCGAACGTTTTGAATATGCTCGAGCTTGCCGGAATACCGCTGCTTTCGCGCGATCGCGACGACTCGGCTCCGATAATAATCGGCGGAGGTCCCTGCGCCTACAACGCCGAGCCGATAGCCGACTTTTTTGATGTGTTCTCGATAGGCGAGGGGGAGGAGGCTCTCGTTGAGTTTACCCGCCTCTATATCGAGATGAAGGAATCGGGCGAGTACACGCGCGAGGCGTTTCTCCATCGTGTGGCGCAGCTCGATGGCTTTTACGTGCCCTCACTCTACGACGTTAAATATAAGCCGGACGGAACGATCGAGGCGTACGTGCCGAAATACGACGATATTCCGAAGAGGGTGAAAAAGAGGATAATCACCGACCTTGATACCTCATATTTCCCCAAAAAGCCGGTCATGCCCTTCCTTGAGACGGTGCACGACAGAATAATGCTCGAGGTATATCGCGGCTGCATACGCGGCTGTCGCTTCTGCCAGGCGGGAATTGTATTCAGACCGGTAAGAGAAAAGACTGCAGAGGTGCTTGACGCTCAGGCGAAATGTATATTTGAAAATACCGGCTATGACGAGATGTCGCTCTCGTCGCTCAGTATAAGTGATTATACCAAGCTCGACGAGCTGACCGACCGCCTGCTTAAATGGACGGACGAGGAGAAGATAAATCTGTCCCTGCCGTCCCTGCGCGTCGACAGCTTTACAAAGGAGCTTATGGACAAGGTGTCGAGCGTCCGCAAGAGCGGTATAACCTTCGCGCCCGAGGCCGGAACACAGCGCCTGCGCGACGCGATAAACAAGAACGTCGAGGAGGCGGATCTCCTGCGCGCCTGCCGCACCGCGTTTGAAGCCGGAAAAACGCAGGTGAAGCTCTACTTTATGCAGGGGCTCCCGTGCGAGGAATACGAGGATCTCGACGGAATCGCGGATCTCGCTTCAAAGGTGGTGGAGGAATACTATTCCACCCCCGGCCGCCCGAAGGGAAAAGCTCCGCAGATCACCTGCAGCGTTGCTTGCTTTATTCCGAAGCCGTTCACGGCTTTCCAATGGGAGGGTCAGAACACGATGGATGAGCTTGAGAACAAGCAGAAATATCTCCTCGAGTGCTTTAAGAAAACAAAGTACACGAAATACAATTGGCACGATGCGAGGGTCAGCCGCATAGAGGCTGTTTTTGCGCGTGGTGACAGAAAGCTCGCGGCCGCACTTCTTGAGGCGAGAAAGCTCGGAGTGCGCTTTGACGGCTGGGACGAGTTCTTCGACTACGATACGTGGCTCGCGGCATTCGATGCCGCAGGCATCGATCCTGCCTTCTACGCCAACCGCACCTTCGGCGAGGACGAGGTGCTCCCGTGGGATATAATAGATTGCGGCGTTACAAAGGAATTTTTGCTGCGAGAGCGCAAGAATGCGTATGCCGCAAAGACTACGCCTAACTGCCGTGAAAAATGCTCCGGCTGCGGAGCAAATAAGCTTGGAGGTGAGCGCTCATGCTGCCCATGCCTGTCAGAATAAAGTTTTCAAAGCTCGGAAACCTCAAATACATATCGCATCTGGATCTCCAGCGCACGATGAAAAGCACACTCCTTCGGGCAAGGTTGCCGATAGCGTACACGGAGGGCTTCAACCCCCATCCGAAGCTCGCGTTCGCGCTCCCACTCTCCATCGGAGCTGAGAGCGTTTGCGAATGCCTCGACCTCAAGCTCACGCGAGAGCTGCCGTATGACGAGATACGCGAGCGGCTCGATCGTGCGACGGTCGATAACCTCAGCATACTCGAGGCGTACGAGCCGAAGCATAAGATAGGGGAGATCGCGTGGGCGGAGTATCGCGTCACCACCGACGATGAATATTCGACCGATATGCTCTCGCGCGACGAGATTTTGATAATGAAAAGGACAAAGCGCGGTGGTGAGAAGGAGGTAGATATCCGTCCGCAGATAAAGGATATCACCTTTAACGGACGCGATATATCCATGATCGTGTCGGCATACCCCGACAGCTTCCTCAATCCCGAGTATGTTATAAAGCTGCTCGGGCTCACCGACTATACGCTCACGCGTACACAGATCATGCTCGCGGACGGAACTCCGTTCAGATGATCGAATCAAGTGACAGTGTCTGACGCTGCCGTACCTTATCAAGTGCGGATCTTACCGAGCTTTTGTATATGAAAAACAAGCCGATGTCACCGGAAGCTATGCTTGCACGCATATTTCCTATGGCATCGGTTATTTCGTCGGCAGGCGCGTGCCCGGCGAATGCCGAAAAGAACGCCTCGTGCCGACTCCAGCTCTGCTCGAGCGCGGCGGCGTCCGCTTCGCCGTCCGGTGCTATCGCATCAAGCTCGCGCTCAAGCTCGTCGCACACGGAGGCAATACCCGACGCGCAGACAAGGGATATGCCGACGACAAGCGTCATGCTGATAAGTGCTATTACGAATGCTCTCATATCGCACCATCCTATTCCTTTAATATAACCGATATCTTCCCGGCGTCGTCTACTGTCAGTATAAATATGTCCTTTTGCTCGAGCTGAGCCGCGATGAGATGATCACGCAGCCACTCGGGGGACAGCCCGACAGAGCTCAGGTTGTGCAGATTCACGCTCCCGTCTATTATAAGCGGATGCGCGATACCGCAGGTGTCGGCATCCGGCCTTTTGAGGACGGATAGCTGACCGTTCTGCTCGAGTATGGCGTACTCGGCGTCGCAGAGCGAGGCGATATCCTTCAGGCGCAGCGCACCGAGAAACTCCTCTACACTTATTCGCTGGCGCCGCAGCTCCGCTTGGTTTATGCAGCCTCGCCGGATGAGAAAGCTGGGCGCTCCGTCGAACAGCTTTTTGCTTGCAGGCGATTTCGTCACGACGAAGGAGATTATTATCTCCACAGATATAAGCAGGATCAGCGGTATGACCGAGTGGAGCAGCGGTGTACTGATGTCGGTTATTGGGATAGCTGCGATCTCGGAAAGCAGAAGTGTGGTCACAAGTTCAGAAAGCTGAAGCTCGCCTATCTGCCTTTTTCCGGTTATTCTCATGAAGCCGACTATCAGAACGTATATTAAAATTGTGCGTATTATGACAGATATCAAGGGCTTTCACATCCTTTTTTTGTGCATGAAGTTAGTTTTGACGAAAAAGTGAAAAATATGCGAAAAAGATTTAAAAAAGTACTTGACACAGGGGGTGCGGATATGATATAGTA
>CAZSUR010000061.1:0-7713 GCA_964610075.1 uncultured Lachnospiraceae bacterium | reverse complement strand
GTATCGGTGTCGATCGTTTACTACCGCAAAAAGATATACAATAAATAAATCTCCTTTTTTCTCAATCGTATGATAAAACGAGCAAGGTCTCCGAGCGCAATTGGCGCCCGGGGACCTTGCTTTGCGTTTACGGTGATGATACCGCGAGACGCGGCAGAGGAGATGGGGAGCAAACGCGACAGCCGCACTTGGGTTGATGCGCGGGTTGTAAGCGGCAGGCGCGATGACGGCTTGAGAAAAGTAGTGAGATAGACGGCAGCACGGCTCGTTGGAACGCACGGAGGAAAATCGTGAGATAGGCAGGGCGCCACTCGTTCGCGACGCCGGAAGAACGGTGAGACGATGAGCATACATGGCGCTCATAAGCTGTAATGTCGTTCGTGGATGCACCGTATGCTTGCGTTTGCGGTGATGACGCCTGCTCGTATGCGACGGTAGAGGCGCTCGGACGCGGTGACAGAGACGCTCGGGTATCTCCGGAGAGGATGATGAAAGCGCAAAACGTGCTGCTCAATCGCAAAAAATCTCGATGCGCGGTAAAAAGCTCTCGTTTGAACATTAAAACTATTGAAAAGCATAGCTTCCTATGATATAATAGATAGGAAGCTATGTTGTGTAAAAAGGAGGGCAAGCTCATGGCAAACACAAGAATATCCATTCTGGTCAAACGAGCATCTCTGGAATTTGATAAGCTTTCAAATCAGTTACTCGTGCCGTATGATCTGACCGGCAGTCAATTCAAGATACTCATGGTTTTGTTCAGATATCCCGTCGGGTCTATAAGGCAGGCTGATATAGAAGCTAAATTTTCTATGACAAATCCTACCGTTAGCGGACTTGTACAAAAGCTTGAGGCAAAGAAGCTTGTAGAGCGTGTACCCAATCCGAAAGATAAGCGCAGTAAGGTACTTGTGCCGACCGAGCAAGCTATGGCTATAAAAGACGATCTGCTGGCGCTTTCGGATAAAATGGAAGGACTGATGTCGGTAAATCTGACCGATGCCGAATACGATGAGCTTGCGGCTCTGCTTAATAAAATGCTTAACGCGTAACAAGGAGGAATTATTATGATCGATATCAATCGACTCGGGCTCGGAACGATGGGAATGTCGGTGGTACGCAATCCCGAGGATTCGGTAAAAACTATTCACGCTGCGCTTGACGCAGGCATCACTCTGTTTAACACAGGTGAGTTTTATAACAGCAGCGAAAGCGAGCTTATCGTTGGTCAGGCGCTCAAGGGCGTCCGCCGCGATGACTATTTTCTGTCTGTAAAGTTCGGAGTTCTGCCGTCTCCGGAGGGCGGAATATACGGACTTGACGTAAAGCCTCACAACGTAAAGGGGCATCTTACCTACTCTCTGCGACGCTTGGGGCTTGACTACATAGATCTGTATCAGCCGGCTCGCCAGGATACAACTATTCCCGTTGAGGAGCTGGTCGGCGCCATTGCCGAGCAGGTTGAGGCAGGCTACGTCAAGCATATCGGACTTTCTATGGTGGATGCGGAGACCTTGCGCCGTGCCTGCGCCGTCCATCCGATTCATACCGTCGAGATGGAATATTCGCTCATCGAGCGCGGTATCGAAAAGGAGCTGATCTCCTGCGCTGCGGAGCTCGGAGTCAAGGTCCTCGCATTCGGCGTCGTCGGTCACGGGCTTTTACACGACAATGTAACCGAGGCTGCGCCGAATCCTCGAACGGCTCGCGGCTTGCTCGCTCCTGAGCACAGAGAGAACAATCTCGCGATGGTGCGCAAGCTGAAGGAAATAGCGGATGAAAAGGGTGTTACCCTGTCCCAGCTCGCTATCGCATGGAGCTTATCCAAATATGACAACGTTCAAAGTCTGATCGGAACTACCTCTCCCGCGCATTTGAAGGAGGCTGTCGATGCTCTGAACATCGAGCTTTGTGCCGAGGATATCGCACGGATCGAATCCGCTTTGGACTCGGAGAAGGTCGGCGGAAAGGGAATGAGAAACTTTGTATTCACCGACGGAAAAATGTCCCTTGCGAGATAACGTATCATACAACGCTAAAACAGGAGAAATAAGATGAATAAAGAAAAAACCATTCCCAAAAGACCCGAGTCTACCCCGGAGCAGCGCGCGGAAAGAGCTAAAATCATTGCAAAATACGAGGCAGAGGATTGCGCTCCTTTTCCCCAGAGCGAGCCGATATGTGTTAAAAGCGTATACGAAGCTTTCGCGGACGATTTTGCCGAGGCGCAAAAGACCTACTCCCTAAAGAGGATCGAGCTCACCGGAGTCGTCACAAGGGTAGGCCCGGATATCCATGTAAAGCCCTCGCTTGAGCTGTCAAATAGCGAGACCGGACGGCGCTACGCCTTGATCGTCTTCAACGATGACAGCGTATACCGTACGGTATCTGTCGGAGATACCGTCGTTTGCCGCGGAAATCTGCTCGGCGCGATGGAACCCTGGGGGCCGATCGTCAAAAAAAGCGAGGTTGTTTCGGTACTGCCAAAGACAAATGAAAAGCTGCGCGGTAAACGTCCTGTATCCGATGAGGAATTTAAGGAGCGGATGAAGCGTGTGGCATATTTTGAGGAGAACGACTGCGAAAAGCTTGACTCAAGCGAGCCGCTCGTTCCCGAAAAAATATATGCCGACTTTCTGGAGGATTACGATAGGGCGGAGAAGCTCTATTTTGAGAAGCGCGTTGAAATAAAGGGCACTATAGGACGTATAGGCCCCGATATTCACGGAAAGCCCTCGATCGAGCTGACCGATAAGCCCGGCGGAAGATGCTATGCGCTGTTTGTGTTCGCCGACGATTCGTTTAAGTATAGTGTGAAGGTTGGTGACGAGGTGGTTTTACGCGGAAATATTTTAAACGCGAGAGAACCGTTCGGCTTGACCGTGAAAAAATGCGAGATCGTCTCGCGTCTGTGACATGGATGTTGAAATCCTTGTAATAGACTCCAAACTAAGGGCGACCGACGCAAAGCGATGACAAGCGCCGCGAATATACGGCGATAGCTTTGAAGCGCATACAAAAAGCTTCAAACGCGGCAATGGATAGGAGAAATCGCGGTCTGAAAACTGCGATACGCGGCAGTACTTGAGCGAGTTCTTTGTATAGGTGCGCTGCGAACGATATAAATAAAAAATCGACTTGTTTTACAAGTCGATTTTTTGATGCAGAAAGACGATGCCGTGTTTTTCCTTGACACTATTATAAAACGAAAACGGGGACGGATGTTAAACCCGATCCCGAAAAATCAATCTGTAATGCGGGTCTTGCGGCGACGTATGGAAATCAATCTGTAATGCTTGTTTTACGGACGGAGCATTTAAATCAATCCGCGCTTGTGCGCCTTACGGACGGAGCATCGGATACATCCGCGCGTCGATGCGCGCAGCTCCACCGCGGACGTACGCCTCAAAGCCGTCGTGGGATGCATCCGGGAATGAAATCGAGGATCCGACGGTCATGCCGTCGTTTGCGTACACCTCGACCGAGGTGGTATCAACGAAGATACGCAGCTTCACCTTGCCGTCGACGGTGAGCTTGGCGGGTGCGCTGTATTCGGCGTGGAATTTATCCCTCAAGTCCTCCGGGATCACCGGGCGCGCGCCGGCGCCACGACGGTCGATCCGGACCTCACCGGTCTGCAGATCGTAGGCGACCGTTACCGCCTTGCCCTCGCCTGCGTGAAGCTTGAGCCCAACCTCGGCAGCCTCGGGAGAGGGGGTGAACTCGGCTATCAGCTCATATTGATTCTCAGCCCAATCCGCCATCGGATTTTCTCCGTTCGGGTTAAGCTCGGCGTGGCACTCCTTTGCCGAAGCATTGTCGCGCAGGGTTCCGTACTCGGCTATCGGGGTCTGGCGTAGCCGCAGACCCTCCGATGTGCGTACGAGGGTAAGCTCGGCGCACAGGGTGAAGGTACCGTTGTACTCTCCGGTGATAGGAGCAAGCTGGTTTGCGTATCCCCAGGAGTTCATCCATTGCACCATGATCACACGTCCGTCGGGGGAGTTGGAATAGGTCTGTGCCGCGTATGCGTCGACGCCAAAGTTGATATCGTATCGCTCGTCGTTTTCGGGTACGAAAGACCATCTGCCGTCTACCTGCTTGAAATCACCGATGCGATAGCGGCGACCGCCCTCGCAAAGCACCCAGCGGGTCTCGCTTGTGCCCTCAACGGGTAGCTTGAAGAGATCGGGGCACTCGGTCAGAAGCTCGGGGTGCATACCCTCCGGCGACCAATGCAGCAGATCGGGGGAGGAGAAGAAGCGTACCGGGCCGCCTGCGACGATCATGATCCATCTGTCTGCTTCCTCGTGCCAGAAAACCTTCGGATCTCGGAAGTTTTCGTCGTTTAGCGGATCATCCTTCGGGGATAGCACCGGGTTGCCGGTGTATTTTTCCCACTTGATACCGTCTGCGCTGTAAGCGATGCTCTGCAGCTGACCGAATTTGCCGTCGTGGGTGAAGATCGCGACAAGACCGCCGTCTCCCTCCGGAAACAGACCCGAGGTATTGTTCTTGTCAAAGACTGCCGAGCCGGAGAAGATCTCGCCGAGGTCATCCTCGTACAGAGCGACCGGCTGCTCCTCCCAGGCGAGCAGATCGCGGCTGATGGCGTGACCCCAGCTCATGTGTCCCCACACAACGTCGTAGGGATTGTGCTGATAAAACATATGCCAGGTGCCGTTGTGGTACACCAGACCATTTGGGTCGTTTACCCAGTTTTTTTTCGGAGTGTAATGATATAGAGGACGCATGAGTTATATTCCTTTCCTTAAAGGTGAGGATGCAGCGCTTTTTAATAAAACGTTTGCAACCGACCTATAAATCACGATTTGTTGAACGAATTATATCACATAAGTATATGGAATTCAAGCGTTATGGCGAAAATGCAGGGAATGATGTTGAAAAACATCTGTGAGGCGACGGCTCGGGCGGAATGAATGGATGCTTTTTGGAATGGGAATTGCAATTAATGCCGATGTGTGCTATACCGACCTACCGATATGGACAGCGGTGCGGAGGTTTTGCGAAAAGCAAAAGGAGAGAGCGGCGGTGCTGCACTCAAACTGAAATTTATGAGTGCAAATAAAGCGCTCCGTACGCCCACCACTTACCGCCTACCACTCACTGCTCACTGCTGCTGCCGCTCCACGCGCACACTCCGTGAGTGCGCTTTTATCGCAACTCGAGCCTCCGGAGAATTATGATCATATCTTTTTTCTTAATTTTTTGATTTCACTATTGAAAAGGCGCGGAGATTCACTTATAATTATATCGTATTTTAGATATCGGGCAAAAAAACGGACGGCATTGCTCCAAAGGACGCTTGTCATAGCCATCTGTCAGCGTAGCTTTGTCTATCCGAGCCGTGCCGTATAACTGCTACACTGATATTGCGAGCTTGCCGGATCATGTCGAGCCGTAAATGCGCGAAGCTACGACAGAGACTTCGGCACGCTGCGGCGTGCTACGGCGAAAAGATAAAAAATACCGATTGCAAAGCTTTTCACTCGTCTGTGAGAGAGCTTTAGCGATCGCTCAACCTTATTTACTCGAAAGGAGTATTGAATATGAAAGCCATTGTATACGGCGAAACCATTTGGGACGTATTCCCGGAGGAGCAGGTCATCGGCGGCGCAGCCTTTAATTTTGCCGCCCATTCGTCTCACCTGGGAGACGAGACCTATCTTATCTCGGCGGTGGGAAAGGACGAGCTTGGCAAAGAGGCTTATGCCAAGGCGGCGTACCACGGCATCAAGACCGAGCTTATCCAAGAAAACACCTATCCGACCGGAGCCTGTATCGTTACACTTGATGAGAAGGGAATACCCTCGTATAACGTCCTTTGCGATGTTGCCTACGATCATATTTCCGCAGATGATGATATGATCGGAAGGATCCGGGATATTCACGCGGATACCTTCTACTTTGACACGCTGATTCAGCGCTGTGAGGAGTCGAGACGCTCGCTTGTACGTATCCTTGATACCTGCGAGTTCTCCGAGATCGTCTGTGACGTCAATCTGCGAAAGGATTGCTTCGACCGCGACTCGCTCTCACTCTGCATGGAAAAGGCGACCATCGTCAAGATAAGCGATGAGGAGGGGCATTTCCTCTATGAGCTCGGCTTGCTTGACGCTGACAACACCGATCTTCCGCGCGCGGTAGCCGCACGTTATCCTAACGTAAAGCTGGTCGTCTACACCCTCGGAGGTGACGGCTCGGTAGTGCTTGATACCGCAAGCGGTATCCTCTACGAATCGGGCAAGCCTGCCAAAGTTAAGGTGGTCTCTACCGTTGGAGCAGGCGACTGCTTCGGCGCTACCTTCGTCTCCACCTATCTGAACGGAGGCAGCATACCCGATGCCATCCGCGCCGCTACCGAACGGAGCAATATTGTTGTATCTCACCACGAAGCGGTACCGTTTTAATTCGTTTTAACTAAAGAAAGGATCCGACTATGAACGAAATGTTTTTTAACAGCGTTGCTACACTACCACTCGTTACCAATGAATCCTCGCGTGCCATCAATGCCGAAAATCCCAAGGGCGAGGTCGGCGCAGGAGGAAAGGCCGCAAGCGTTCTCGGCCCGAGCCGCAAGGGAGCTCCCTGCATCACCCTCAAGGCGGGCGAAACAAAGACGCTTGCAGAGATAGACGCCTGCGGTGTCATTAACCATATATGGATCACCACCACCGACCGCACCTCCGATGCCAACCGCTTCGTGCTTCGCGATCTGGTGCTGCGTATGTATTGGGACGGCGAGGAAACTCCGTCGGTAGAATCGCCTCTCGGTGATTTCTTCTGCCTCGGATTCGGTGAAAGCTATACGGTAAATTCGGCTCTGATAAATGTAAATCCCATCCGCGGAATGAACAGCTACATCCCCATGCCGTTTGCTAAAAAGGCTGTTATCACGATCGAAAATCAGCATCCTTGCGATATCGAGGGCTTCTTCTATCAGATCGACTATTGCCTCCGCGACGCGCTTCCTGAAAACACCGGCTATTTCCATGCTCAGTGGCGTCGCCAGCCGATCACTACCTTAAAGGAGGATTACGTGATCCTCGATGGCGTCAAAGGATCCGGTCAGTACATCGGTACATTTATGGCACTCTCGACTCTGTCCCGCTATTGGTGGGGCGAGGGTGAGATCAAGGCTTATATCGACGGCGACGACGTTTACCCCACCATCTGCGGTACCGGAACAGAGGATTACTTCGGCGGAGCATGGAGCTTCGCTACGCATATAGACGGTGAGTGCGTCGAGACAAACTACTGCTCGCCCTATCTCGGATATCCCTTCTATGCGGATAAGGATCGCTCGGTAAAAAATCTGTATCACAATCGTGACTGTATGCCGATGCGTGCCTTCTATCGTTGGCACGTAACCGACCCCATGCGCTTCCGCTCCGATTTCCGTCTGACAATCCAGCAGATCGGAATCGGGCACGGCGGCCTATTTGAGAGGCAGGACGACGTTTCTACCGTTGCATATTGGTATCAAACCGAGCCTCATAATCCTTTCCCCAAGCTTATGTCGGTAACCGAAAGACATCCCAGATAAATATAACCCGGACGCTGTTTTGATACAGTGTCCGGGTTTTTCTTAAAAAGGAGCGGGAGGATGAGCGTATTGCTCGAAAAAATCGACCTGATTAGCCGAGGTGCGATAACGAAGTATTTATGCAAGGTGGCGGTACAGCGAAAGCT
>CAZSUR010000060.1:2906-7843 GCA_964610075.1 uncultured Lachnospiraceae bacterium | reverse complement strand
TCAAAAAAATCTCAAAAAAATCTCAAAAAATCCGCCGTCGCGACAGCTCACTCGGGCTTAACGCAGCCGCCGACGATGAAATCGCACAGCCTCTCGGTCGAATCCGGCTTCCTTATAACGTCGATAGCGCTTCTCATCATATCGAGCCTGCTCGGATTCTGCGCTATCTGATACAGCAGCTCCTCTATCGTGCAGGTGTCGCTCGTTTTAAACGCAGCGCCCTGATTCAAAAGGAATTCGGTATTTCTTTCCTCCTGACCGGGGATAGGATTTGAGATTATTATCGGTATACGCTTTGCAAGCGCCTCGGATATCGTAAGTCCGCCGGGCTTGGTCACTATACAGTCCGCCGCGCTCATAAGCAGCTCTACGTTATCGACATAGCCGAAGCAGAGCACCTTCTTCTTCAGCTCAAGCCGCTCGATCTTCTCCTTTTCATCGGAGTTGTTCCCGCATACGACGAGCATCTGCAGCTCCGCGTCGGTATCGTCAAGCTTTTTCACCGTATCGGAGAGCTTGCCGTAGCCCATGCTTCCGCTCATAAGCAGCACCGTGACCTTGTTTTCATCGAGTCCCAGCTCGCGCTTTGCGCCAAGGCTGTCGATCTCCTTGTTGAATTTAGGATTAATCGGTATGCCGAACGGCAGAAGCTGTTCCTTCTTTATACCCTTTTGCGCCGCCTGCCACTCAAACAGCTCGTTCGGAATAACGACGTAGTCGGTGTGCGGCACCTCCTCCCAATACGGGTGGAAGGTAAAGTCGGTAAGTATACCTATTATCTTCTGATCGAGGCCGTATTTCATCCTCATTATGTCGAGTATTATGAGAGGAAAAACGTGAGTCGAAACTATAACGTCCGGGGCGTATTCGTCGATATATTTCTTCATCTTCCTGCAGAACATCGAATTTGCAACGCGCATGACCGAGTTGTCATCCACCGTCTTTTGCCTCTTTTCAAAATGGCGGTAGGCGCGCGCGTACGCTGCTCTTGCATTTTCTACCGATAAAAGATATCCCTTGGATACCGTGTTACCCAAAAGCTTGTTCAAATATTTATACGTATCGAGCACCGAGCACTCTACTCCGCGCTCGTGCAAAGCGGCTTCTATCGCCTTCGCCGTATTGTTATGTCCCTGTCCTGCAGTAATGGACAATATCAAGACCTTCATCTTTTTCGGATAATCAAGGCTGTTTTAGCATATAACAGCTTCAACTATATCTCCTTTCAATAAAATCCCGAACCTAATGTTATAAGTAATGTAAATTATAAAATCAGTATGCAAATAAGCTACCGACGTTTTAATGATTTGTTGCCCGAGTAATTCACAAAGCGCACTCATGAGCCGCGAGGCTCAATTTCTTGTCATAGGCAATTTAATGATTTCAAGTAAAGCTTGTGTCAATTATATCTCATTTTTCGCCAAAAATCAATAGCACGACTTTAACACAATATGGAAAAGTAATATTTTATTTATCATCACCCGAAAACGAGCTTTTTCTTGCCGACAAAAAATTATAATAATCATTGGACGATCCGGCAAAAAATAATATAAAGGAACAAAAGCACACGGAGGTGTATTCGGCATGACAGATCAAAAAGATCGCGCTTTTGCATATGAATATATGGGCTGCCATCCGATAGGAGCGGAAGATGAGAGAGGCTACCTTTTCAGGGTATGGGCTCCGACGGCAGAAAGGGTCGAGCTTATAGGCGACTTCAACTCCTGGGACGGCGCGCGGAGCGCTATGAGCCGCGGCGAGCGCGGCGTATGGGAGTATATCTGCCCGGACGCGCGCGAGGGCGACCGATACAAGTATACTATCACCTCAAGGGAAGGCGAGCGGCTGTATAAAAGCGATCCGTACGCGTTTGCGTGCGAGCCGCCGCCCGGCAACGCCTCGGTGATATTCCGGCTCGGAGGGTATTCATGGCACGACCGAGAATATCGTGCAAGGAAGCGCACCAAAAATATATTAAAACGCCCGATAAACATATACGAGGTGCATCTCGGCTCTTGGAGGCGAGGGGCGGACGGCTCCTTTTTATCCTACTCGGATGTGGCGGATGAGCTTATAGACTACGTATCCGAGATGGGCTTCACGCATATAGAGCTCATGCCGCTGTGTGAGCATCCGTACTATCCCTCTTGGGGATATCAGGTGACAGGATATCACGCTCCGACCTCTCGATACGGCTCGTCACGCGAGCTTATGGAGCTTATCGACAGATGCCACCTTGCAGGCATCGGGGTCATACTCGATTGGGTGGGCGCGCATTTCCCGCGCGACGATTTCTCTCTCCACCGATTTGACGGGAGCTTCTGCTATGAGCCAAAGGATGCCATAATGCGCGAGCAGCTGCTTTGGGGCACCTGCACCTTCGATTATTCGAAGCGAGAGGTGAGAAGCTTCCTCATATCGAGCGCCGTCTTTTGGATAAAGGAGTATCACTTCGACGGTATACGCGCCGATGCCGTTGCCGCCATGCTTTATCTCGACTACGGCAGGGGCGACGGCGAGTGGGTGTCGAACGAGCGCGGAGGAAGAGAAAATCTCCACGCGATAGAATTTCTGCGCGAGCTTAACCGCTCCGTCTTTTCGACAGACGGTACGGTGATCATGTCGGCAGAGGAATCGACAACATTTCCTATGGTAACAAAGCCGGATTACGTGGGCGGTCTCGGTTTTAACCTCAAATGGAACATGGGCTGGATGAACGATGCGCTTAAATATATGTCAACACCTCCGAGCAAACGGCCCGCTGTCCACGACAGCATCACCTTTTCGCTGACCTATGCATTCTCGGAGAATTTCATACTCCCCCTCTCTCACGATGAGGTCGTGCACGGCAAACGCTCGCTTATAAACAAGATGTTCGGAGATTACGACGAGAAATTCGCATCTCTGCGCGCGTTCTACGGATATATGGCGGCTCACCCGGGAAAGAAGCTCATCTTCATGGGCGGCGAATTCGCGCAATTCTCCGAGTGGGATCCGTCGGGCGAGCTTGATTGGATGCTGCTCGATTTTCCGCGCCACCGACAGATGCAGGCGTACGTGCGCGCGCTGAATCTGATCTATAAATAAACGCCGGCTCTTTGGCAGAGGGATTTTGAGGGTGACGGCTTTTCCTGGATCGCCTGCGACGACCGAGGCGGAAGCGTTATCGCGTTTCGCCGCATAGGGGATGACGGTAGCGAGCTTGTTGCCGTGTTCAACTTTTCAAACGCACGAGCGGAGCACTATCGCATCGGGCTTCCGCAGAGGGGAGTCTACCGCCTTCTTATCTCAAGCGACTCTGTAGAATACGGCGGTGAAGGCTTGGCTCGCGCAGAGGTGATGGCGGAGCCTCTGCCCTATCATTCGCTTCCGTTCAGCGGAGAGCTGACGCTTCCACCCTTGTCCGCTCTGTTTTATACCGAGATAAAAAGAAAGGAAAGATCGTACAAAAATGAGAATACTGTATGCCGCAAGCGAGGTGGCTCCGTTTATAAAGACGGGAGGGCTGGGCGACGTGGCGCAGGCGCTCCCGGCAGAGCTTGAGCGATATCCCGATACCGAGATAGCCGTTTTTCTGCCGTACTACGCGAGTATAAAGGAAAACGACAGCGTAAAGCCCGAGTTTATATGCTCGTTTCATCTGCCGCTCGCCTGGCGGCAAGCGTACGCCGGGATATTCATGCTCACGCTGTCAGAGCGGCGCCGGATATATTTCATCGACAACGAATACTATTTCAAGCGTGACGGCGCATACGGATATTACGACGACGGCGAAAGATATGCCTTCTTTTGCCGCGCGCTGCTCGAGGCGCTTCCGCGCATAGATTTCATCCCGGACGTGATCCACGCAAACGATTGGCAGACGGCGGCGATACCCGTATTTCTTTCCGCCATATATTCGCACGCGGAACCGTACCGCCGAATAAAAACGCTTTTCACGATACACAATATCGAATATCAGGGCAAGGCTCCGCTCGAGTTTATGCAGGACGTCATGGGGCTGCCACCGCACCTTGCAGGCGTCACCGAGCTTGACGGATGCGTAAATCTAATGAAGGGCGGAATAGAGGCGGCGGATATGGTTACCACCGTATCCGAAAGCTACGCACGTGAGCTTGAATACGCGTATCACGCGCACGGGCTTCACAACGTTATATCCGCAAATCACCACAAGCTTGTCGGGATACCGAACGGGATAAATACCGAGGTATTTGATCCGTCAAGCGACCGATATATCGCCGCGCGCTACACCGCGGGCGACATATCCGGCAAGGTTGTATGTAAGGCGGCGCTGCAGGATGAGCTTGCGCTCGATGCGTCGGCGGATACGCCGATCATCGCCGTCGTGTCGCGACTGGCCGGGCACAAGGGGATCGAGCTGATCCAAGCGGTATTCGACGATATAATGTCGATCGGCGTGCAGTTCGTCCTGCTCGGCTGCGGAGATGTCGAGCACGAGCATTTTTTTGAAGAACGCGCAAAGAGCTACAATTCGTCGGTATCCGCGAGCATCGCCTTCGACACCGCACTCTCGCACAGAATATACGCCGGAGCGGATATGCTGCTTATGCCTTCAAAAAGCGAGCCGTGCGGCCTCGCACAGCTTATCGCCATGCGATACGGCACGATACCCATCGTCCACGAAACGGGAGGGCTGCGCGACAGCGTGCCTGCGCTCGACCCGAGCACCGGAAACGGTCGAGGCTTCACCTTCCGCTCCTACAACGCGCACGATATGCTCGACGCGATACGGCGCAGCTGCGATTTTTGGCATAATGTCGAGCTTCGCACGGCACATATATCGAAGCTCATCGGTGAGGAGCTTTCATGGAGGATACCTGCACAAAAATACAGAGAGCTGTACCTATCGCTTTTGCAGGAGCGATAAGGCAATCGAAAGGATGGTGCTTAGTATGAACGAAAAAGAGCTGTGGAGC
>CAZSUR010000060.1:0-2896 GCA_964610075.1 uncultured Lachnospiraceae bacterium | reverse complement strand
GGAGCAAGCTTGAGCAGGCGCTTATATACAACTGCGGTTGTACGATAAAGGAGGCGGCACCGCATCAGATATTCAAGGGCTGCTGCATCGTCGTGCGCGATCTGCTTGCAAATAAGCTTAAAGTCTCAAGCGAGAGCGGCGGCAAGCACGTATACTATATGTCGATGGAGTTTTTGGTCGGCAGATCGCTTAAAAACAATCTGTTCAACCTTGGGCTGAACGAGCTGTTCGAGCGCGTGCTCGCAGACTGCGGAATAGATATAAACGATATATACGATGAGGAGCCGGACGCAGGGCTCGGCAACGGAGGCCTCGGTCGGCTCGCCGCCTGCTATATGGATGCAATGGCAGGTCTGGGGATAACCGCGACCGGCTTTTCGATACGGTACGAATTCGGGATATTCCGCCAGAAGATAATCGACGGCTGGCAGATGGAGTTCCCGGACAATTGGCTCGAGCATGGGGATGCGTGGCTCGTTCCGCACAGCGACGAAAGCTATGAGGTAAGCTTCGGCGGCACGGTGCGCGAGAGCTTCGGTAACGGCTCAATGAGGGTCGAATATGTGGACAACGATATCGTACGGGCGGTGCCGTACGATATGTATATATCCGGCTACGGCTCCGACACGGTAAACAAGCTGGTGCTATGGAGCGCAAAGTCTCCGAAAATGCTTGATATGTCCGCCTTCTCGCGCGGAGACTACGCAAAGGCGCTTGAAAGCAGCAACCGCGCGGAGGTGATATCAGCCGTGCTGTATCCGGCGGACGATCATGAGGACGGAAAGCAGCTGCGACTGCGCCAGCAATACCTTTTGGCATCCGCCTCGCTTCAAAGCATAATCGCTCATCACAAGCGGCGCGGCTTCGCGATATCGGAGCTGCCGCAAAAGGTAGCGATACACATAAACGACACCCACCCTGCCTTATGTGTTCCCGAGCTTATGCGGCTGCTCGTTGACGATAACGGCTGCGGCTGGGAGGAGGCGTGGGATATATGCCGCGGCACCATATCCTACACCAATCACACGGTGATGAGCGAGGCGCTCGAGCGCTGGAGCGAGCGACTGTTTGCGGCACAGCTCCCGCGGATATACTCGATACTGCGCGAGATCGACCGCAGATATGCGGAGGAGCTGTATCGCATATATCCGGGTGATGTCGGAAAGATCGAATATATGCGAATAATCTCGCACGGCGAGATCCGCATGGCGAACGTATGCCTCGCCTCCGCACATACGATAAACGGAGTATCGAAGCTGCACAGCGATATTCTGAAAAAGAGCATATTCCGCGACAGCTACAAGCTCACTCCCGAGCGATTCGACAACGTAACAAACGGTATAGCATACAGACGGTGGCTCTGTCAGGCAAATCCGGAGCTGTCCGGCTTTGTCCGCGAGCTTATAGGCGATTCGTTTATGCGAGATGCGTCAAAGCTCGCGGAGCTCGATGACTTCGCCTCCGACCGGGGAGTGCTGTCAAGACTGATGGATATAAAGCACCGAAACAAAGAGCGGCTCGCGAAATTTATAATGAAAAAGAACGGCATACGCACCGATCCGAATTCGATATTCGACGTGCAGATAAAGAGGCTGCACGAATACAAGCGTCAGCTTTTGAACGTGCTTCAGATACTCGCGACCTATCTTGATATAAAGTATTCGGTATGCCGAGATATGCCGAAGCGCACCTTTATATTCGCAGCGAAAGCGTCTCCCGGATATTTCATGGCAAAGCAGATAATACGCTTGATATGCGCCGCGGCAAATCTTATAAACTCGGACGTCGTGGCGAGGGAGTATATAAAGGTAGTATTTTTGGAGGATTACCGAGTTTCGCTTGCAGAGCTGATAATCCCCGCGGCAGATATCTCCGAGCAGATATCCGCCGCAGGCAAGGAGGCGTCGGGCACCGGAAACATGAAGCTGATGATAAACGGAGCGGTGACCATCGGAACGCTTGACGGCGCAAATGTGGAGATCGCAGAGCAGGTAGGCGAGGAGAATATGTTTCTGTTCGGGCTTCACGCAGACGAAGCGGGGGAGATCCGCCACAGCGGATACGACCCGAGCACATATATACGCTCGGACGAACGCCTGCGCGAGGTCGTTAATATGTTAAGGAGCGGAGCGCTCGGCACCTGCTTTGACGATATTGCGGACTCCCTGCTCACGAACCGATTCGAGGATGCGGACGCGTATATGACGCTTGCCGATTTTTCCGACTATCGCCGCGCGCAAAAGCAGGTGAGCGACACATATCTTAATCGGGAGCGCTTTGCTGCGATGTCGCTTAAAAACATCTCGCGCGCCGGAATATTCTCGGCAGACCGCGCGGTGGCGGAGTATGCCGAGAGGATTTGGCACGTTCGTGCGTAAAATTCTCGGATTTGCTTGCCCGAAACGCGACGACTCGGATGGGCGAAGCTCCCGGATATACAGAAAATAAAACGGATATTCAACAAAATTCGGACAAAATCAGCTCCTATTTTATGCTATTTCCGAAAAAATTCCATAATTCGTCTTTTTATGTTGACAATACGGCTTTTTAGTGCTATAATACCACCAAATTCAGAAGAAAAGGAGAAAGCATGATGAGAAACCTCACATCCGGTATCATGAATATGACAGAAATGTGCATGTGCGCCATGTGCATGTTTTTGCGTGCTGATTTTTCCGACGTGCTTTCTTTAAATACACCTTCCAAGCTGTAAAAACAGCCTGAATCGGTACTGAATTAAGGGGAGACGCGGAAAAACGGTCTCTCCTATTTTTTATCTTCACGAAAGGAAGCTTCTGCGATGAGCGACACGGCAATAATCTTAGCAAAAACGAATATCAAAAGCACGCGAATGTGTGCCTCGACGTTTACAAAACAAATCATTAACGCAAACGAA
>CAZSUR010000059.1:6809-7868 GCA_964610075.1 uncultured Lachnospiraceae bacterium | reverse complement strand
TAAAGAGGGAGTGTGACCAAGTATGAAGCCAACGTCGGTAATTTTTATCATAACCTCGGCTATACTTATCGTTGTCGGCATACTCACCTGCGTTATCGCAGGCTTCATGGCGTCAGCTCAGGGAGTCGAGATATTCTTACAGCATGAAAACGAAAACAAGCAGGACGTTATAAGATACGAGGTAACCGCGGATAACATCAACAAGATAGATTTCAAGCTGAAAGACGCCTCGGTGAACGTCTACACCTCAAAGGAGGACGCATCTTACATCGAGCTTGTAAACTTCGCAATAAATTCTTATAGCTGCTCCACCATCAACAACGTACTTACGATAGACGACACGCAGGGAATAATGGCTATACTGAATCTTACCAACAACGGAGTTCAGTTCAACGGACTTCGCCATTATCTCAAGCTTGAAAACTTTATCCCACGCGAAAAGTCGGTGAACGTTTATCTCAGCGACAAGGATGATATACTGAAAGTGTTCTCCGCATATCTCAAAAACGGAAGCATCTCCTTTTCGGATATCGAATCCGATATCGAGTTCGAGATAACCTCGGACAAAGGCAACCTCAAACTTGACCATGCAAAGCTCGAGGGCGGAGTCAAAGCTACTCTCAAAAAGGGAGATTTCAACTACTCCGATTCGGTTTGCTCCGCAGTTGAAGTAACCGTCGAGAGCGGAAACGCGACCCTACGCGGAGTTGACGACGAGACCGCCTCATACATACTTAAAGCTCCGCTCGGAGAGCTTGTTATAAACGGCGAGAAGGTGGATAACGGAGAGTATATTTACACATCTCCGCTCGCGGAATCGAATCTGACCGTGACAGTTGGCTCCGGAAACATAGCTTTAAACTGAATTTTTAAGTATTCTTACATATCCAACCGTTATTTTGCAGATAATAACGCAGAAGAAAAATACACGGAAAGGGATGTTTTGAATGCTTGACAAGATTGCTTTGATAATCGCGATAATCGGAGGGCTCAACTGGGGAAGCATTGGGCTCTTCCGCTTCGATGCGGTAGCATGGATATTCGGCGGTCAGGATGCTA
>CAZSUR010000059.1:0-6799 GCA_964610075.1 uncultured Lachnospiraceae bacterium | reverse complement strand
CGTATAATCTATACCGTAGTCGGACTATGCGCGCTTTGGTGCATCTCGCTTCTTTTCAGGGAGCGCACCGAGGATGTGACCGACGGCGCAAGATAACGCGCCGCGCTGATCTGATTCGTCAAAAATCACTCTGTACCGATATCTTCGGGCAGAGTGATTTTTTGTCCTGCTGTATTGACGCATCGTATTACATACCCATTTCAATGTGCTCTCGCAGTGCATTTTATGCGAAGCCTATACCTCATTGCTCGCACCGTAACAAAAGGCTGGGATAAACTATACATCGGAAACGCAAGGCTTGCCGAGCGAGCGATTTTGCATCTATACGCCTCGTTGTAAATCCGAAACGCTTGATAAAATGTTTCACTCGCGCTATTGAAATATATCCGTGTTTATGATATAATTTATATGAAGCGTACGATTGATATTCAGATGCTTCCACATTGCCGCTTCTGCGGCATCTGCAGCACCTTTTCGGCGGAGCTCGGCACCATCGTGCACGCACGATTCGAGCTGTTGCAGACCAATAAATTTACCATTGTAAATTATCGGCTCCGTGCACCGTGCGAAGCTCATTTATTGAGCGGCGGCGCCGAAATCTTCGACGCACTACGGGAGGGCATCGTATGAAGAAGCATAAGATATTCATGATTGCAGTCACGGCGCTCGTTTGCGCACTTATCTGCGCCAAGGTCGTATACAACCTTGTAAAAGTGCCGAAGCCAAGCGATCCGAGCGATACCGGAGGCGATATCGTGACGGATCTGCTACCGCCGAGCGAAAATCCTACCGACTCTGTCGGTGGAAAGGGAGACGTGATGGGCAAGAGTGATCCGAGCGGCAGTAACGGCGGAAGCGCAACGAATTCCGGCAACGTTATCGCATCGGGTAAACCATATACCGTCTTGGGAAGCAGCAGCGCCGTCGGAGGTATGAGCTCCGCGAGTGATGTGATATCAAGCGGCTCGAGTGGGACAACTCCGTCGCAAGGCGAAAGCTCTACGCAGGGCGGCGCATCGACAAACAAGCCCCCGAACGGTGAGGCAACAACTCCGGATGAGGGGGAGATATCATCGGATGAATATCCGTATGCAAACGCCGAAATATTACCGATCCGAAATATCGCACTTGGTGGCACATGCGGATTTGAAAGCGGCTCGGTTGAGCTTAACGGTGGCACGGTAGTCGCATCATGCGCTCATAACTCGAGCGGGGCAACGATCGACCTGCTTGCGCGAGACGTTGACGTCGAGGACACGGTAGCGTTGAGCCTTCGTACAGATCTTTCCGATCATATACGCAAGAGCAGGATCGAGATAAAGCTCGACGTCGACTCGGAGCTGCGCATGAGCTCCGGCGGATACATTTATCTTATCTCCGACTCGAGTAGATATTACAAACTCACAGTATCGGATGATCGTGCCTTCGCGCTTCCTCCGGGATTCGTCGGCTACATCGTTATTCCGTACTCGCAGTTTGAGCTCGCACCGGCAAAACTGTCGTGTCTTAACAAAATAAGCATAAGATTTGCCGATGTGGAGATGGATGCATCTAAAATAGCATCGTTCGTCTCACTATCGCTGATACTCGATCCGAGCTATACCGCATCCGATCCGCTTGACGCAAGCTGCGTCTCGATTACCGAGATATATCCGAACAACTACTTCAAAAACACGGCTGACGTAATGGACGCATTCAATACGCTCGGAGAGGTGAGCACTCTCGGAAGCTATCGAGCCGATCTCGCTCGCGTTTCGGACGGAAGATATACGCTGAAGCTCGATTATGACGGCTCGAAAAACGGCGTGCGTATTCTCGCGCCCTCAAGTGCCGTTGGATATCAGGCATTCTCGATCGAGATTGACAATTCGTTTTTCACATCTCCCGTCAGACTCAGATTTATTGCGGTAACGACAGGAGAGCGTGCATATCTCAAGTCGGGCTGCGTACTGTACATGAAGGACAAGAACGGAACGTGCTTTGAATACACGAATACCGATTCCTCAACCTCGATGCTTATAAACGGAAGTGGGAAATATACCGTCGTGCTTCCGTTTAACGTTTTCGAATACGAGAACGGTAATCCCTTGAGCGCCGCCGACGTAAAGGGAATCGACATTATGTTTGCCTCCCAGGTGTCGGACGACAAAACATATATAAAGCTCGATGATTTTGCATTCGTGCGCTCGAAGCTCCCGAAATCGCAGATATTCGATTCAAGCTATCCGTATTTAGGAAACGACTCGGCTTCCTGCTGCACGCTTGATTCGGACACCGGTATATCCGCCGACGGAGGTGTCGGGGCTGAAATATTCGGCGGTCGCCTGAAAATAGTGCAGAGCCACACCTCGCCCACGGGTACGGCGGAGCTTGAAACGACCCTCTCGGGGCAGAATAAGCTCGCGATATCATTTACGGTGGACAACAGCGAAAACACGACCGACGCGCTGATTATCCCTGAGATAAAGACATCATCCGGCGTAGCAGGCTTCATTTCGTTCGGCGGCTACTACAAACTCACCGATACGGCGAAGTATAAGCTCTCGTGCAATGCTGACGGAGCTGTGACGATCGAAGCCGGCGAAAAGGCAACGATAGTGATACCGTTCGATCAGCTCGCGTATAAGCTGAGCGGACGATATATAAACGTCGAAACGGTATCGGCTCTGCGATTCGTTATGCATGACGTTGCCGTCGATCCGAGCAAGAGCATATACATCGACAATATTGAATATATATGCAGAAAAGCTATGCCGAGCGGAACGATACAGCAGCTCCCGATAGGCGGAGGCGGCTACGTCACCGGTATAGTCATACATCCTCTTGACTCGGATATAAAATACATAAGAACGGACGTCGGCGGAGCATACAGATGGGATCCCGACAACAACAGATGGATCCCGATAACGAATTCGTTCGGCAACAATACAGCGCAGTACGGCATCGACGGTATCGCTGTCGATCCGAACAATAAGGATACCGTATATATGTGCGTCGGAGAAAACGGAGAGGGCACGCACGGTATCTACCGCTCGACCGACCGGGGCGAGACCTGGAGCGTTATCAAGACGGACGTATGGTTCTACGGAAACGCCGTAAACCGCGCAAACGGTGAGCCGATAGCTGTCGATCCGAATAACAGCAGGGTCATCCACGTTGCCGGCCGCATCGGCGGCATATATCGCACGCTCGACGGCGGCGAGACGTGGGAAAACTTCGCGATAGATGCAACCTACAGTAACGGAGACGTACGAAGCATCGTAGTCGATACCGGATCGACATGCGACGGAAGAAGCGCTATAGTATACTATGCCGTGAAAGGCACAGGAGTATTCCACAGCGTTGACGGAGGAACTACATATTCGCTGCTTGTAGGCGCGCCTGCGAGCGTCAATACTCTCGAGGTCGCATCTGACAGCACACTTTATATGACCTCCGACGTCGGAGTTTACGCCTACCGCAACGGAAGTGTATCGAATATAACTCCGTCCGAGGAATCGAAGCTCGCGTATCGCGCGATAGACTCCGATCCGAATGATCCGAGCAAGCTCATAGTCGTCAACAGCGAGGATACGTCCGAGAGCATGAATCTCGGTATCTACTACTCCGAGGACGGCGGGGCAACATGGGAAAACAAGAACAATATAAATAAAAAGGACAAGCTTGGCTGGTGGAAAGAATATTATTTCTCCTCCGCCACAGCCGATATCGCGTTTGATCCGAACAACTCAAGCGAGGTATGGTTCACCGACTGGTACGGAGTCTGGGCAACCGACAATATTAAAGAATCAAAGGTCGATTGGTACTCAAAGGTGCGCGGACACGAGGAGTGCGTCATATGGGATATGGCAACCCTCCCGTCAGGCCCGGTAGAGTTCCTTTTCGGCACCGCCGACAACGACGGTATGTACTATGAGGACGTGACCGAATATCCGCTTATGCGGCGAGGCTGCCAGACCAGATTTATCGCATTCTGCGAGGCTATGCCGAACTACGTTCTGTTCGTCGGAGCCGACAATGCCAACGTCGAGGGCTCGGTATGCCTCTCAAGCGACTACGGAAAGAGCTTCCGTGAGCTTGAGGCGTGGGGCACCGTTCCGGCGGAGGCGGGAGCTATAAGCTATGACGATCCGACGAACATCGTCGTGCTCCCGATAGGCGGAGTACCGCGATATACCGAGGACGGCGGGGCAACATGGCACGATTCGACCGGCGCTCCATCAAACTCGATTGGCTCGTGGGGCTACAACAACTACCTTATGGCTGACGGAGCGACAAGCGGAGTATTCTACTACTCGGCACCGGACGGACTTTATGTGTCAAACGATAAGGGGCGCACCTGGAGGCTTGTAAACGACAACGATGACATCTCCTGCGGTCAGCTTGAGATCGTTCCGGGCGAACCCGGCACCTTCTTTATAAGCAAATTAGGTAAGCTTTTCCTCACCTCGGACGGAGGCGCTACCTTCAGTCAGCTATCGACCGACGCTACGATTTCAAGTATCAGCCTCGGAAAAGGGAAGAGCAGCGGAACGTACGCCCTCTATATGTTGGGAGCCGTTGGCGGCGTGGACGGACTTTACATATTCGATGATATGGGCGTGAGGTGGGAGCTCATGTTCACCGTCGACAAGCTCGCGAAATTCAGCGACGTAGAGGGAGACAGACAGGTATACGGAAGATGCTTCCTCGGCTCGGGCGGACTCGGAATAGCGATCGCATATAAATAAAAGCGAGTTGCATCAAATAGATAGATTTGTGCATCCAAAGAAAGATGCCTCACCCCCCTATTGTACTCTTAACAATATAGCTCTCGCCACTCGGTGAGAGCTATATTTATGTATCATCCATACGCCGCTGCTACGAAGCACACCGACTCCGAGATATCGTTCGATACATAACGTACCGGAGCGTAAGCGAGCTGCACACACAAAGATGCCGCACACAGCGGGGATACCGTTGCGTGCGGCAAATACTTTATTTTACTGCGTATTTATTTACGATAGCGCACATCTCGTCATAGTGTGCGAGCATATCCTCGGCAAGGCGAATCTGGCATCTTGCGCGAACGAGGTTGTGCTCGGGGTAGGCGATCTTGAAGTATTTATCACCATCAAGATAATCGGCTAAGAACCTCGAGCCGCACTCGGCGGTCATCGTGATTGCACCGAGCGCCATGTTTGCTATCTCGTTTTCGGTGAGTATATCTCCGGCTGCCGAGATAAATCCGTCGGTGAACACCTCGAAAAGGGCAAGATCGATCCCGACCTTCGAAAGATCCTTTTCATCCTCTGCTGCGAAGTTTGCGGCAAAGCGCATCGCATCACCGAAATCATATACGGAAAGGCCGGGCATTATCGTATCGAGATCTATAACGCAGATCGGCTTTCCGGTATCCTTATCTATAAGTATGTTGTTGTATTTTGTATCGTTGTGAGTTGCACGAAGGGGCAGGGTGCCTTCCTCAAGCTGCTCGATGAGCTTAACAAAGGTGGAGCGATGCTCCTCGAAGAATCCGATCTCGCGCTCGAGCCCCTTGGCTCTGCCGGCAGCATCCTCTTTTACCGATTTCGCAAGATTATCAAGGCGCTGGCGGGTATTGTGGAAATCGGGTATAGTCTCATGCAGCAGCTCCATCGGCATATCTGCAAGAAGCTTCTGGAAGCTTCCAAATGCATATCCTGCCGAGCGGAGTATTTCGGGATTTTCAACCTTATCGTACGAAACGGAGTTCTTTACGTAATACATTATACGCCAGAAGTTTCCGTCCTCGTCCTCGACGTAGTTATTGCCGCTTGCATCCTCAACAAACTCGACGATAGAGCAGTCTATCTCGGTGCCCTCCGCCTTTTTCTTTGCGAGATGACGGCAGACATTCTTTATATTCTCCATTATCTGCACCGGCTTATGGAAAACGTAGCTGTTTACACGCTGGAAAACGTATTCCATATCGTTTTCGCCGTCGCTTGTTTTTACGTAAAACGTATCGTTTATATGTCCGGTTTCAATACGTCTTATCTCCGATATTTCCCCGGGGAGATCATAACGTTCCTTTAGCTCTGCTATTGATTCGTTAAATTTTATCTCTGTCATTATAATACCTCTTATATCAGGAATAATATAAAACTTTGCGACAGTATCCGCCGCATAAATGCATTATATCACACGAAAAAAAATAATGCAATAGATTTATGCTCGAATAAAGCTCTATCGAAAAAGCAAGATAAAACGTAAAAAAGATAAATTATTTGTTTTAGATATTGAATTTTACAGAAAGATGTAGTATAATGATCTAAGTAATTGGAATATTTAGTGTGTATTTAAACCGACGTGAACATTTTTTTGAGTTTGCGCCGCTTTTGGTTTATTGCAAAGGAGCGGTTTGATGAAGTTACTTAAGGATCGTATTTTAAAAGACGGAAAGGTGTTTGACGGAAACGTTCTTAAGGTGGACAACTTCTTGAACCATCAGATAGACGTTTCTCTCATGAAGGAGATAGGCGAGGAGTTTCATCGCCGCTTCGAGGGTGAAAACGTAACTAAGATAATGACGATAGAGGCATCTGGTATAGCCGTTGCGGCGTTCACCGCGCTCGCGTTCGGTGTGCCTATGGTATTTGCTAAAAAATCAAAAAGCACGAACATTGCCGACTCGGTATATCTTGCAAAGTTCGATTCCTTTACTCACGGCAGGTTATACGATGTTATTCTGTCAAAGGAATTTCTGTCTAGCAGCGACAGAGTTCTCATAGTTGACGATTTCCTTGCAAGAGGAAACGCGCTTCACGGCCTCATTGAT
>CAZSUR010000058.1:5899-7886 GCA_964610075.1 uncultured Lachnospiraceae bacterium | reverse complement strand
ACATCTCCGTTTGCATTTACCGGAAACAAGTTCGAGTTCCGTATGCCGGGCTCGGCTCAGTCTATTGCCGGGATCAACTTTGTTATAAACACAATAATCGCGGACGTGCTGATGGAATTTGCCGACAAGCTTGAGGCTGCCGACAACTTCACCGATGCGTTGAACGCGCTTATTAAGGAAACGCTCATCGAGCACGACAGAATAATATTCAACGGAAACAACTACTCGGACGAGTGGGTAAAGGAAGCCGAGAAGCGCGGACTTTTGAATCTCAAGACCACGCCCGAGGCGCTTGAGCTTTGGACGAGCGATAAGAATCTCGAGCTGTTTGCACGCCACGGCGTGCTCGGACGCAACGAGATGTTCTCGCGCCAGGAGATTATGCTTGAAAACTACTGCAAGCTGCTCCATATCGAGGCTTTGACCATGGCCGATATGCTTCGCCGCGAGGTGATACCGGCTATCATCCTTTGCGAAAAGGATATCGCAAAGACAGTGTCGCTCAAAAAGTCGCTTGGCGTAACGTGTGCTATGGAATCGGATCTGCTTTCGAAGATATCCGAGCTCGGCGAGCATATATATACCGATATCGAGCACCTTGATGCTTTGGTAGATGAGGCTGAGGCAATCGAAGGTATCGCTGAGAAGTCGGACGTGTACTGCAAGAAGGTGACTGTCGCTATGGCAACACTTCGTCGCTATTCGGACGAGGCGGAGATGCTTGTCGGAACGAAATACTGGCCCTATCCCTCCTACGGCGAGCTGCTTCACAGCGTGGACTGATAGCTCGGCTGTGCCGTTTGGAAAAAAACACCCCCTATGGCGGAGATTTCTCCTGCCGTAGGGGATTTTTTGTGTTCCGACATACGCGCCGCGACGCGTATTGCCTTGTGCAGACAGGCGGTGTGCGCGGAATAGGCGGATAAGCGAGTGCGCGAGAAGCAGGCACGTAGCTGCGTTTGATAGAAGCGCGGAGTTGCGGCGTGAGCTGTGTTGACCGGAGCGGCGTACACGATTACATCGGATAGAGGAGCGGTCTGTACCGTGTGGCGCTTGTGAGGCTTTTGAGCTGCTTGCGGTGCGGAACATATCGGTCGCCGCGTTTGGAGACGTGCATATTGAGCGCGGCGTTTTTCCGATGTGTCCGCTTGCCCGGTGTACAAGCACACGCAGCTCGGCACGTAGGCGTGGGCGCTTCTCGGTGTTCGCTCGGATGCGAGAGAATCGAGCCGCCCTGCGCGTTTTTTACGGCTTTGGATTTTTGTGTATCAAATGCGCCCGAAAATTCAAACAAATGTTTGACATGGATATATCCGTTATGCTATAATTAAAGTGTCGTAATTTGTGCAGTTGAGGTGAAAAAATGCCGCAAGCCGAATTTGATCACAAGAGCCGAAGCGTATGCTTCACCGGGCACCGAAATATCCCGAGGACGCAGTATAGCGAGGTGGCTTCGGTGATAGAGGAAAAGGTGCGGATATTGTACCGCCATGGCTACGAGCGCTTCTATGCCGGAGGCGCGCGCGGCTTTGATATGATAGCTTCGATAGCCGTATTAAACCTGCGCCGAGAGCTGCCGAAGCTCAAGCTTATTCTGGCGCTGCCCTGCCGCGATCACGACGTCGCGTGGGATCGGGTGGAGCGCAGAACGATGAGCAATATCAAAAGCGCGGCGGCGGAGGTCGTATACGTCTCGGACGAATATTATCCGGGCTGTATGCAGCGCAGGAACAGATATATGGTCGATCTCAGCAGCATATGCATAGCCTATATGCTTCGCCCGCGAGGGGGAACCGCAAACACGGTGAGCTATGCTAAAAAGACGGGCTGTCATGTGCTTAACGTCGCTCCGACGATAAATACAAGGCGCGACGTATAAAAACAAGAGGGTAAATTCATATGGCAAACAAGATTAAAAGATTTTTCGCTGTTGCGGTCGCCGTGACGGTGGCAGCAACGCTGCTTTCATCCTGCTCGCTTTTCTCAA
>CAZSUR010000058.1:0-5889 GCA_964610075.1 uncultured Lachnospiraceae bacterium | reverse complement strand
TACCGACGAGGATGCGGTGAGCGTACTTTCAGAGCTTATTCCGGTATCGCAGAAGTTAAACGAGATATTTCTGGGCGAGGGACTTCGCGCCGAGGGTGACGAGAGCGGAAGCAACTACGATTTCGGCGCGGAATATTATCCGGTCGCAAGCGATGAGAAATATCAGTCCATCGACGAGATAAAGTCAGCGGCGGAGAAGGTTTTCTCAGCCGACTATCTGAAAACCTTGTATCGACTCGCATTTGACGGTGTTGAGGAGACGGTGACCTCGGCTCCGGAGACCGAGGAGGGTGAGACCGCAAAGGTCGATCTCGACGCGCCGATAAACGAGGCTATCGAGCCGCGTTATATTATGAAAGAGGATCGCCTCTGCGTTGACGTGAAGTATAAGGGCTACAAGCTCACAAGCGAGCCGATAGCTTCGAGCGCAAGGGTGATAAAGCAGAAGTTTGAGACGGCGACGGTCGAGCTTGACTACAAGGACGGCGACGGCAACCTGTCGCAGATGAAGATAGAGCTTGTGTACGAAAACGACGGCTGGAGGCTGGATTCCCCCACCTATTAACAAGGTGCACCGAATATATAAATAATTTAAATCAGATATATTTTTTGAGAGGTAGCTGTATAATGAAAGCAACGAAAAAGAAGGCTTCGGCAATATCCGTAAAGGATGATGACAAAAAGAAAGCTCTGGATATGGCGATATCCCAGATAACGAAAACGTATGGCTCGGGCTCGATAATGAAGCTCGGAGAAAACGCGAACATGAGCGTAAGCGCAGTCCCGACGGGATCCCTTTCGCTTGACCTCGCGCTCGGCATCGGCGGAGTTCCGCGCGGAAGAATTGTCGAGATATACGGCCCCGAATCCTCGGGTAAGACGACGGTGGCTCTGCATATCGCGGCAGAGGTGCAGAAGATGGGCGGAACGGCTGCGTTTATCGACGCAGAGCACGCTCTCGATCCGGTTTATGCGCGCGCACTCGGCGTAAACATAGACGATCTTCTCGTTTCGCAGCCGGACAGCGGAGAGCAGGCGCTTGAGATAACCGAGGCGCTCGTGCGCTCGGGCGCGGTAGATGTTTTGGTTGTCGACTCGGTTGCGGCTCTCGTGCCCCAGCAGGAGATCGACGGAGACATGGGCGCATCCCACGTCGGAGTTCAGGCAAGACTTATGAGCCAGGCGCTTCGCAAGCTCTCCGGCTCTATATCCAAGTCGAATGCGGTAGTTATATTTATAAACCAGCTCCGCGAGAAGGTGGGCGTAATGTACGGCAACCCCGAGGTAACGCCCGGCGGACGTGCGCTTAAATTCTACTCCTCGGTACGTATCGAGGTGCGCCGCAGCGAGATACTCAAGAACGGAACCGAGCATTACGGAAACCGCGTAAAGTGCAAGGTCGTAAAGAACAAGGTAGCGCCGCCCTTTAAAGTTGCCGAGTTCGATATCATATACGGTAAGGGAATCTCGAAGGCATCGGAGATAGTTGACATCGCCTCCGAGCTTGACATAATCGAAAAGAGCGGATCCTGGTTCTCGTATAACGGAGAGAGGATCGGTCAGGGACGCGACAACGTAAGAAAGTTCCTTGAAGCCAACCCCGATATATTTGCCGAGGTGGAGGAGAAGATCCGCCGCCAAAGCTCGGAAATAGAGATGGTCGAAGAGGAAGCCGGAGCGGATGAAAACGATGACGATTTCGACATAAACGCTCTTGAGCTTGAAGACGAGGATGCGTAAGAACAATCCTAACAAATCTCCGGAGGAGCAGCGTATCGCTGCCTGCCGCACTGCGCTCAATATTCTCGGATATCGGGACAATCCCGAATCCAAGCTTCGCTCGAAGCTGCGCGAGCGCGGATACGGAGAGGATATAATCGACTCTGCGATAGATTTTCTGAAAGAAAAGGGCTATCTTTGCGAGGAGCGCATGATCGAGCGCGCGGCAGAGGAGCTTGCGCGCACACGGCACTTCGGCCGCAAGCGCATAATCCTCGAGCTTAACCGGCGCGGCTTTTCGCGCGCGGCGGTGTCCGAGCTTGACTTTTCGGTCGAGCCGCTGTGCGAGATCGACTTTCCGGCGCTCTGCGCGGAGACTTTGCGCAAGCGCGGAGGCGTAGCCGATCAGAAAACCTATGCGTATCTTCTGCGTCACGGCTTTTCCTCCGACGATATACGCGAGGCAAAGAGGCTTCTGTCGGAGATGGGAGAGCTTGATCAAACGGAGGAGTTTTATCAAGATGACGAATTTTTCGAATAACGAAAAAATAAACGGAGCGCAGGATATTTCTCTGCGCTCCTTTCCCGGTGTCGGGGAAAAAAGGCTTGCGGCGTACGAAAAGCTCGGTATCCATACCTCGTCGGAGCTGCTTCGGCACTTTCCGCGCGCCTATCAGCACAGAGGGCTGATAAAGACGCTTGCGGAGGCAAAAAACGGCGAAATATGCGCTCTGCTTCTCACCGTCGGCACTCAGCCGCAGGGAAGTATGCTTAAAAAGCGACTCACGATCACGAAATTCTCCGCGTTTGACGAGAGCGGAAAATGCACCGTGGTCTTTTTTAATCAAAATTACATACGCGACGTGTTTCACGTGGGCGAGACCTTCCGATTCTGGGGCAAGGTGACGCGAAAGGGCTCGCGCATCGAGCTTGGCTCGCCGCAGTTCGAGCCCTGCCTGCCCGGGCGACCGCTTCCGGATTTCGTGCCGCTTTATCCGCTGTCCGCTCCGCTGACGCAGAAGCTTATATACTCGGCTGTCGGACTTGCGCTGTCGTATGCGGCGCAGGACGGAGTGGGCGAGGTGCTTCCGCACCGCGTCCGCGAAAAGCACGGACTTGTCGGCGCCGGCGAGGCTTATCGGATGATACACCGTCCGCTCGACTACTCGCAGATCGAGATGGCGCGGCGCTATTTTGCATTCGAGGAGCTGTACGTCTTTCTGCTTGCGGTGGCGCTGACGAAAAAGAATCGTGAGATAAGCTCTAAGCGCGCGCGTCGCATCGAAAATGCGGATATATCTCCATTTCTTGAGGCGTTGCCCTTCAAGCTGACCTCGGCGCAGGAGCAATGCGTTGCCGACATAATCTCGGATATGACGGCGGAGGCAGATGGGGAGGGCAGTACCCTCAATCTGCCGATGTCGCGCCTGGTATCGGGAGATGTCGGAAGCGGAAAGACCGCCGTCGCGGCGGCGGCGATATATACCTGCCTCTCAAACGGGCTGCAGGCGGCGCTTATGGCTCCGACCGAGATATTGGCGGAGCAGCACTACCGCGAGCTCTCGCCGCTGTTCGAGCAGCTCGGCTACGAGTGCGCGCTGCTCACCGGCTCAACTCCCGCCAGACGAAAGAGAGAGATAAAGGAGCGGCTGCGTGACGGCTCGCTGCCGTTCGTTATCGGTACGCATGCGCTGCTCACAGACGATCTGCATATAAAGACGCTCGGACTTGTCGTGACCGACGAGCAGCATCGCTTCGGAATAATGCAGCGAGCTGCGTTGCAGGCTCGCTCGGATGCGGATTTTGAGCCACATATGCTGGTTATGAGTGCTACTCCCATTCCGCGCACACTTGCGCTTATACTTTACGGCGACCTTGACGTGTCGACGATAGATACCCTTCCTCCCGGGCGGCAGAAGGTGGACACCTACTGCGTGGGAGAGAGCTATCGCGCTCGGCTGAACGCATTTATTCGCAAGAACGTCGAGCAGGGCGGTCAGGTCTATGTCGTCTGCCCGATGGTCGAGAATCGCGCGGAGGATGAGCTCGATTGCGCCGGCGAGATAATATCCTTCGATCGCTCGGATGGGGGAGAGACTGCTCCGAAATCCGCCGTGGCGTATGCCGCGGAGCTGAAGGAGCGCGTGTTCCCGAATCTGCGTACGGCGTTTATCCACGGAAAGATGAAGCCTTCGGAGAAGGACAGAATAATGCTAAGCTTCGCGCGCGGAGAGATAGATATTCTCGTATCTACCACCGTTATCGAGGTCGGAGTCAACGTGCCGAACGCCTCGCTTATGATAGTCGAGAATGCCGAAAGATTCGGGCTTTCCCAGCTCCATCAGCTTCGCGGCAGAGTCGGACGCGGCGAGCGGAAGTCCTACTGTGTGCTTGTTTCGGACGCAAAGAGCGAGAACGCAAAGGCTCGTCTGTCGGTGATGTGCCAATCGAACAACGGCTTTGAGATAGCGTCGAAGGATCTCGAGCTTCGCGGCCCGGGAGATTTCTTCCCGACCGAGGGAAGTGCAAGACAGAGCGGCAAGATCTCGCTCGGCGTTGCCTCGTCATATACCGACGTGTCCCTTATACGCGAGGCGTACGAGGAGGCGCAGCTCACGGTCGAGCGCGATCCGAAGCTTGAATCGGAGGAAAACCGCGCGGCTGCGGCGCGGCTCCGCGTTGCACTCGATGAAACGGGAGCACGGATGAACTGAATGACCGTGAGGCTTCCCTATAAAGCTTCATATGTGCGAAGATGGGAGCTGATGCTTTGCGCTCGGCGGAAGCCTCCGACGTAATGCAGCTTAAAGCTCGATATTACCCGACGGATGTGCGCCATGCTGGAGACCGTCGACGGAATAAAGCTTGATTTCAGCTTGAATTTTCCGATAATATATGGTAGTATGGTTGTGCACCGTACATGAATGGTCGATGTGTCGGAATGATAAGAGTGTTCAGAGGTATGACGCATGAAGGAAGAAAAAAGGCTGTTTTCCATCGGTGAGATGGCAAAAGCAGTCGGCATTACGAGAAAGATAATCCTTAACTATGAATCGAAGGGGCTTATCGTGCCCGATAAGAAGTATGGCGACACGGGCAACCGATATTATAGCATCGACACCTTTACGAAGATACACGTGATACGCATTTTCCAGAATCTCGGGCTCTCGCTTGACGAGATACGCGAATATTTTGATGATACCGTCGATCTGCTTCCGCTTATAAAAAGACTCGAGGTTATGCGCGATTATCTGAATATGAGCATCGAAAAGCTGTACGAGCGCGCGAATATGCACAATGATGTTATAAAAGAGATAGACGTTGCTCCGCAGGTTGTATACGTGCGAACGGGCTCGGAGGTATCGGTCGAAGAAAGAACGGTAGCCTTACGAGATACGGCGCTTGCGGCAATGCGCGCTCACGGTACCGATACTACGCGGCGTATGTATTTTGTGGAGTATTCTCTTGCGGACGATAAAACGATAGATTATTGCATTGCCGTGCCGTCCGATAGTGAGGATGAGCAGGTAGTGACATTGCCGGCTTGCCGCGCGATAGCTTTCTGCCATCACGGCGCGTACGAGGATATTCCTACGGCAAGGGAGAAGCTTGTCCGATATGCGGAGGAGAACGGACTTAAGCTCACCGGAAGATGCCGACACGTGTATATCGAGGGGCCGCCTCATCATAAGGATAAAAGCAAGTTTATCACCCAGGTGCTTCTGCTGCTTGCGGAGTGATATTCTGTCGCTCCGATCGTGATGCGTGACAGCGAGCGGAGGTGGAAACATGCCGCACCGCGAGATGAGTGGGCGAAGGTGCGCCGGATGCAATGCGGTTGCGTGATATGTGTCGAACGGGATGCGAGCGGTTTTATATATTGCCGAATAATTTCGGCGCAAGCGCATGGTGAGCGTAGGCGCACATGCGTGATCTTCGCGGAGCGGACGCGCGCTGATTTGACGGCGTGATAGCGAGCTTTGCACGGCGCGGAGGCGCTCGCGTGAGCTGCCGGCAAGACTGCGGCGCGAAAGTTTTAAATAACGGATATAAAAGCACGGTGCGGAGCACGATATTATCGGCGGCACCGTGCTGTTTTGTGCTCGAACATATGGCAGAAGCTTTCGATAACGGATAACGCTCGCGGCTAACACTCGAAGATAACACGCG
>CAZSUR010000057.1:0-7918 GCA_964610075.1 uncultured Lachnospiraceae bacterium | reverse complement strand
GTACTCCTTGACGAGTACAACACCGCACTCAAGACTCTTGCTGACGAAGTTGGAGCAAAGGCAGAGTACTGAGATACGACCTATATAACAGAATAAAATTATTGCAGGATCAGCCGACGCGAAGGTTTGGCTGAATATTGAACGTTCATTCCGGTCATCTTTATATTCACGCTGATACGAGCAATAGTTTTTATAATTGTGTAAAGCCTTAAATGACCTTTGATGGTTTCGTCAAAGGTCATTTTTTAGGTAAAACAAGCCGCCGATCGGAGCATAGGAAACTCTAACGACTCGTGTATCACGATTTTTGAGCATAAAAAACGACGATCTTCACATAAAGACCGTCGTTTTTGGTGGGGACAACTGGAATCGAACCAGTGACCTTATGCATGTCAAGCATACACTCTAACCAGCTGAGCTATGCCCCCGGATATCCGTACCGACAGTATACCACAATCCGCTGACAAATGCAAGCCGTTTTACGCTAAAAATATCGCATAAAAGGAATTTTTTCTCGCACACACAAAAAACGTGCCGGCTGTATGCCGACACGTTTTTGAATTTACGCAGATTTCGTTCTGTCGAATCACATTACGAGCGAGGCGGAGGAAATCCCTCGCCGTGACCGTGCGGCGGCATCGGAGGTCTTCCTCCGGCGCGCCCGGGCTCATTTTCAGCTCGATCTCCCGGTCTGTGTCCGGGTTCGTTTTCCGGCACATCTCCCGATATGCCGTCGTCACCGAATCCGCCCTTCGGCTCATGCTTGTCCGTTTTTTCTCCGACGACCCTCTCCCTATCGGTCGAGATATAGCGCTTCGCCTGAGTCGAGAAGAGGTGGCAATACTTGCCGCCGAGCTCCATAAGCTCGCTGTGCGAGCCGAGCTCTATCAGCTCGCCGCCCTCGATGACCGCGATCTTATCGGCGGTCGCCGCGTTGGAGAGGCGGTGAGAAACGAATATCGTAGTTTTCTCCTTGCGGAGCTTATCGAACTGGCTATATATCTCCTGCTCTGCGAGCGGATCAAGCGATGCTGTCGGCTCGTCGAGGATAAGTATATCCGAGTCGCTGTAAAAGGCTCTCGCGACAGCGAGCTTCTGCCACTGACCGCCGGACAGCTCAATACCCGTATCTTCAAATATTCGCATAAGCGGAGTTTTATACTTATCCGGAAGATGCGATATAAACTCGTCGGCGTTGCTCTGCTTCGCGGCGGACACGACCTCATACTCGTCGTATTTCTTCTCTACATCACCAAAAACTATGTTATCCTCAGCCGACACAGCGTATCTTCCAAAGTCCTGAAAGATTATTCCGAAGGTGCTGTAAAGATCGCTCGGTGAATACTCGCGTATATCTCTGCCGTCAAAGAGGATCTTACCCTCGCTCGGGTCGTAAAGTCTTGTCAGCAGTTTAAGCAGGGTCGTCTTTCCGGCTCCGTTAAGTCCGACGAGAACAAGCGTCTCGCCCGGCTCTATTTTAAGATTGAAATTCTTTATAACGTCACGCGACGTGCCGGGATATCTGAACGAAACGTCCACAAACTCGATGGTATGTCCGACGTGATGCCGTACGCTTGCAGGGGTGAGCGAGGACGGAACTATCGTCTTTTTCTCCGCCATAAAATCTATAAGATTGTTTATAAACAACGTTCCCTCGTAGATGGTAGCGACGGTGGCTATTATATACGAAACTCCGCCGGAGATCGAGTTGAGTGCTCCGGTATACAGCGAATACGAGCCGATCTCCATCTGTCCGGCGCACACCTTCGAGGCTATATACAAGAACAGTGCACAGTTCACACCGGCATTAACGACCGAAAGTCCGCCGTTCCAATAACCCTCGTTCAAGAACAGGCGGCGAAGACCGAAAAAATACTCCTTAAAGGTCTTCTTATACCGATCTATAAACAGATCGGAAAGGTTGAACATCCTGATTTCCTTCGCCATATCCTTGTTTGTAAGCAGCTCCGAATAGTATGCGAGCTTACGACGGCTTTTCGAGCGATGTCTTATATATTGGAAATTCTTTCTGCGATACGAGAAGCTGATGATAGCCGACGGTATTGACAGAAGGATGATAATAAGCGGAGCAAACGGGCTGACTCCCCAAAGTATAACTATAAAGGATATTATACTGATAAGCTGGCTGATTATCGAAAAGACGGAGGTCATTATCATAAGAGGTCTGTGCCCCGCCTCGTTGCTTGCATTTTCAAGCTTTTCGTAGAACTCGGGGCGATCGAAGCTGGCAAGGTCTATCTCCTTTGCCTTATTCATTATCTTCAGCTTTATGTGATTGACAACGAGCTCGCCCGAAACTCTCGTTATCACCGTATTTATATTCGACACGATGCTTTGTGCAAATATATAAACGAACTGCAGAATAAGTAGTCCCATAACGGTGTAAAACTGACTCGGGAGTCCGTTCTTTGCGGCTGTATACGCCGCCGCAAGGCTGTTAAGCAGCGCCGCTCCTATATACGAGCCGACGACCGGCATAACTCCGTTGAATATCGAGATGAATACCATTGTAATAAGTATCCACGGTCTTGTTTCCCATACCAATTTGAATATGTAAAAAAGACGGTACAGAAAGCCTCCGACTACCTTTTTAAGGTATCCCGGAACCTCCTTTAAGCTTTTGGGTTTCGGCTCTTTGAACTGTTTTCTGAATTTATCGTTCAAATCGCCTCTGTGCATAGGACCTCCGCCCATCATGTTGCGCCACCTCCGTATCGGTGCATCGTGGTATCAAACGTGCTTATATCTTCGATCTTTTTCGCAGTCTTGCGATAAAAAATCCGTCACTTCCGAAAGCATCCGGGAATATCGTGCATATCGCTCCATCGTCCGGCATAAGCTCGGGCGAAGGCTCGAATTCCGGGTGAACCGAAAGAAACCTTTCTACATTTTTTTCATTTTCCTCGGGATTAAGCGTGCAGGTGGAATATATAAGCACCCCACCGGGCTTCAGATATTTCGCGGAATTCTCAAGTATCCTGTATTGAATATCCGGCAGCCTTTCTATATCCTTCGAAGCCTTATAGCGCAGCTCCGGCTTTTTGGCTATAACACCCAAGCCCGAGCAGGGCACGTCGCAGAGGATACGGTCGTATCTCTCCTCAAGCTCCGGATCAAAAACGTACGCGTTTTTCTCCCCCGTTTTTATATTCGTTATACCGAGCTTCTTCGCTCCCGAATCGACAAGTGAGAGCTTGCTCGAATGCAGATCATAGCTGTCGATACGACCCTTGTTCTCCATATCCATCGCTATCGAAAAGCTTTTGCCTCCGGGGCAGGCGCAGCAATCGAGCACCGTTTCTCCCGGGCGCGCGCCGAGCGCTGCGGCGCACAGCTGCGATGCCTCGTCCTGAACGAAGCACAACCCATCCGCGAGAGCTTCAAGCTCGGCGGGAGGCACGCGCTCACCAAGCACAAAGCCGTTCTTCGACCGTGCGCACGCGACCGCTCCCGGGATAGCTGCGAGCAGCTCGTCGCGTGTCGTCTTTAGCGTATTTGCGCGAAGCGTCACCTTTGGATTTTCGTCAAAGGCGCGGAGTATCCGCTCCGCACGCTCCTCGCCGTATGCCGACGACCACATATCCCACAGCCATTCCGGCACCGAGTATCTCACGCTCATATATTTTCCCGGCTCGCGCTCTCTGTCGGGGCACGGGAGCTTGTCCTTCGAGCGCACAAGCGCACGCATGACGGCGTTTACAAAGCCGTGCGTTCCTCTGTGCGTTTGCTTTTTCGCAAGCTCCACACTCTCGTTTACCGCTGCGCGATCGGGTATCTTGTCGAGATATATCACCTGCAAAAAGCCGAGCCGCAGGATGGCAAGTACCTTCGGCTCGAGCTTATCTATCGGAACCGATGAAAAAGCGGATATATAATAGTCGAGCGATATCCTGCGCTCTATTGTGCCGTATACCAATGCCGTATACAGCGCTCTCTCGCTCGACATAAGCGAGTATTTTTTTATCGCGGAATCCACTTCCAGATTTGAAAATCTGTTCTCCCTTTCACATCGCATAAGCGACGTGAAAGCTGCAGTTCTGGCATCCATTCGGCGTATCCTTTCGTATTTTTATGTCAGCTCCCAGCGCAAAGGCGGAAGGCTATATCATCTTCGTTTATTGTTGCCCTTCGCTCCCTGCGCCAATACTATATAGCGCAGAAGGTTGGCAAGCGCAACCACAAGAGCCGCAACGTAGGTGAGCGCCGCCGCGCGAAGCACCTTTGCCGCTCCCTTTGTCTCGGACTCGGTCAGGATCCCACCATTAAGCGTGTCAAGAGCGCGTCTGCTTGCGTTAAACTCGACCGGCAGGGTGACGAGCTGAAAAAGCACGACCGCCGAAAAGAGCACGAGTCCGATGTAGCATATCGGATAGAAGGAAAATACAAGCCCGAGCAGAAGCAGTATCGGCGCCGCGTTCGAGCCGAACTGCGTTATCGGTATTATCGCCGCGCGCCACTTAATCGGACGGTAGTTTTCGGCATACTGCACCGCGTGGCCTGCCTCGTGTGCGGCAACGCCTATCGCCGCGACAGAGCTGCTTCCGTATACCGAGTCGGAGAGGCGTATTACCTTGCTTTTCGGGTCGTAATGATCGGTAAGATCTCCCGAAACGCGCTCAACGCGAACGTCGTTTATCCCGTTATTACGCAGGATGTCGCAAACCACCCTCTCGGCGGTAACTCCGCTGAGTGAGAGCACCTTTTTATATTTTCTGAACGTCGAAGATACCATCGTCTGAGCCAGAAGTGCCAAAAGCACCGCCGGAAGTACGATAAATATATAGGTTGAGTCAAAATACATAAAATCAAGCCTCCTTTTCATCGAGCGCCGATCTTTTCGCGCTCATTTCACATCGGTCATTTTTCCGAGCCGAGTTTATCGCCCACCGATATCCTTCTTCCGCGGATAAAATCGGCGGAGGACATCTTCTTTTTGCCGGCAGGCAGAAGCTCGCTTATTCCGATAACTCCGCGACCGCAGCCGACGGCTATGATGCCGTCGGCAAGAGAGAGCACCTCGCCCGGCTCGCACACGCGCTCACGGTCAAGCACGACCGAGCGCACCGCCTTTATCTGAAGCTCGTTCAAAAAGGTCACCGCAAGCGGCACCGGAGAAAGGCCTCGTATAAGATTGTGCACGGCTGTTGCAGAGCTTGAAAAATCTATCACGCAATCCGATTTTTCTATCTTGCTTGCATAGGTGGAAAGGGCGTCGTCCTGCTTTATTCTGTCGGCAGTGCCGCGAGCTATCGAATCAAGTGTGGACAGAAGCAGCTCCGCTCCGATAGAGGCAAGTCGATCGTGGAGCGTCTCAAAATTATCCTCCGCCGTGATCTCGGTCTCGGCTTGAGATATGATGTCCCCGGTATCAAGCCCGGTATCCATATGCATTATGGTGATTCCGGTAATGCGCTCGCCGTCTATTATCGAGCGCTGTATCGGAGCCGCACCTCTGTATTTCGGCAGAAGCGAGGCGTGAACGTTGATACAGCCGAGCCTCGGGAAATTGATCACGTATTCGGGCAGGATCTTGCCGTACGCCGCGACTATTATAACATCGGGCGAGAGCTCGCAAAGCTCTCCTTCAAAAGCGCCGTCGCGCAGAGTATTCGGCTGATATACCCGAAATCCGCGCCTCACAGCCTCCTCCTTTACGGGCGGAGGCATAAGTGTATATCCTCTACCCTTAGGCTTATCAGGCTGGGTCACAACGCCGACTATATCGTATCCGGCATCTGCAAGAGCGCAAAGCGAGCTCACCGCAAAATCCGGAGTTCCCATAAATAATACCTTCATATGATCCACCAAAAAGCGATACCTTTCCGTATTTTTTAAGATTCAGCCTGCCATCACTCGGCAAGGCTTTCAAGCTCGTCGGGCGAAAGTATGTGCGAGGCAGAGTCGATAAACAGCTTGCCGTCAAGATGCTCTATCTCGTGGCAGAGCGCCCTTGCGCAAAGATCGGTGCCGGTAACGGTAAAATACTCCCCGTTTCTGTTCATGGCACGCACGCCTACCGTCTTCGGGCGCTTGACTATGCCCCATACGTTCGGCACCGAAAGGCAGCCCTCGGCTCCCTCCTGCTCTCCGCTCGTCTCCACTATCTCGGGATTGATAAGCTCGATAGTTTCACCGGGCTCAGCCTCGACCAATGCGATCCTGCGTAAAACTCCGACCTGAGGTGCCGCAAGTCCGGCACCGTTCGCATCGTGCAAAGTCTCTATCATATCGTCAAGCAAACGAATTATTCTCGGTGTTATCTCCTCGACCTCTCTGCTTGTTTTTCTGAGCAGAGGATCTCCCTCTTTTAAAATATTCAATATAGCCATCTAAGCTCTCCTCCTTTGGAAAATTACAGATTGTTGGAATTTACATCCGCCGACACGGTTATCTTGTTTTTCGTCTTCTTTTCAAACTCGCACAGCAGAGTCGATACAAGCTGTCGCGCTCTTGCATTCGCACGGCATTTAAGCACCATGCGCATACGATATATCTCGTTTATCTTATAAAGCGGCGCCTCCATCGGGCCGAAAACGGTCATCGGAGTGTCGGTGAACTCGGTACTGAGAAGCTCCTTCAGCCGCGCCGAGAATGCGGTGGACGCGCGCATGAGCTCGCTTTCCGACTGTCCCGACAGCGTTATAAGTATCACGTCGCAGAAGGGCGGAAATACAAGCGCGCGCCGAAGCGCCATCTCGTTTTTATAATTCGCCGCATAATCCTGATCGCAGGACAGCTTTATTACCGGATGCTCGGGATTATAGGTCTGGATCAGTGCATATCCGGGCTTTTGCGAGCGTCCGGCGCGCCCTATCACCTGGGTGAGGGTCGAGAAGGTGTGCTCATTCGCCCTGAAATCGTCAAGATACAAGGCTGAATCCGCCGATATGACTCCGACCAGCGTAACGTTCGGGAAATCATGCCCCTTCGTCACCATCTGCGTACCGAGAAGGATATCCGCCGCGCCCTCGCGAAACTCAGAGAGCATTCTGTCGTAGGAAAACTTCCCCGATGTCGTATCCGCGTCCATTCTCATCACCGTAGCCGAGGGAAAGGCTGCACGCAGCTCCTCCTCCACCTTCTGGGTGCCGTAGCCCACGTATCTGAGCGGAGATGCTCCGCACTCGGGGCAGGTTTTCGGCACCGGCGCGCGGTATCCGCAGTAATGGCAGTACATAACTCCGCCCGAGCCGCCGACGGTATGATAGGTAAGCGAAACGCTGCAATGCGGGCAGGTTATGACGTGACCGCACATCACGCAGCTCAAAAAGTGATTATAGCCTCGGCGATTCAAAAACAGTATCGCCTGTTCTTTTCTCTCAAGTGTTTGGGCGAGCATTTCCTTAAGCTCGTGCCCGAGCGCCGACACATCACCCTGCGCCGCATCCGCGCGGAGATCCGCCACGCGTACGCTCGGCAGCTTCGCCTGACCGTAGCGCTCGTTCAGCTCAATAAGAGTATACGTTCCGGAGAGCGCCTTGTAATAGCTCTCAAACGACGGGGTAGCCGATGCGAGCAGCAGCGTCGCGTTGTGATATCCGCATCTGAAGCTTGCGATATCCCTCGCGTGATACTTCGGATTCATATCGCTTTTGTAGGTGTGTTCCTGCTCCTCGTCTATAACGATAAGCCCGATATTATCAAGCGGAGCAAATATTGCCGAGCGTGTACCCACGCACACGCGCACCTCGCCCGAGCGCATCCTGCGCCAGCTGTCGAACTTCTCTCCTGCGGAAAGCTGCGAGTGTATCACCGCGACCATGTCGCCGTATCTCGATTTGAATATTCCCACCGTTTGAGGGGTAAGCGATATCTCGGGGATCAGCACGATAGCGCTCTTTCCCGCAGCGATGACCTCGTCGGTCACGATTATTATAACGCGAGTTTTTCCGCTTCC
>CAZSUR010000056.1:0-7994 GCA_964610075.1 uncultured Lachnospiraceae bacterium | reverse complement strand
AGCGGGGTCCGATCTTAACAGCTTCAGCCGTCATGCGGATGTTGTCCTCGTACGACATTGCCGAACCGTCGAACATGATGGAGGTAAAGCCCGCCTTCGCCGCACGCTCGAACTGAGCGAGATCTCCGCCATGGCTGAGATGTATACCTACCGGTATCTTTGCGTTCTTCGCCGCGCGTGCAGTTACCGCAACGTAGTCCTCGAAGTTAACGTATTTCTCGATAACGCCGGGAATTACCATAAGTATCGGAGATTTAAGCTCATCCGCCTTTTTTATTATCGCTTGCGGCTGATCCAAGCCGTTTACATCGAAGGCTCCTACCGCATACTTTCCTGCTTCGCAGGCTCTTAATATATCTAAAGTTTTGATAATAGGCATTTATATCACCCAAATTAACCTTTCTTGAAGACTTCAGGATTTACAACCGGCTTAGGCATACCGCCTGCAAAGTAGTATAGCAGATCGTTTGCAAGCATTACCGACTGAAGATATATAACGTCGCGTCCGCCGCCGGCTATATGAGGCGTAAGAATCACGTTGTCGTAATCGAAGTATTCGTCGTTTTCCTTTATAGGCTCCGAGTGGAATACGTCAAGCGCAAGTCCGCCGAGCTTGCCCGAGCGGAGCGCCGCGCGAAGCGACTGCTCGTCCATGAGTCCGGCGCGTGCGTTGTTTATGATATAAACGCCGTCCTTCATCATCTCGAACTGCTTTGCGGCTATCATGCCCTTGTTCTGATCGGTCACCTTTGCGTGGAAGGAGATTATATCGGAGGATTTAAGCAGATCGTCAAGCTCGACCTTCTTCGCTCCGAGCGCCTCGACCGCCTCGGCTGACTGATACGGATCGTAAACGATAACGTTTATTCCGAAGCCTTTAGCACGTGTTGCGACCTGGCGTCCTACCGTACCGAAGCCGATAAGTCCCATTGTCTTGCCCTCAAGCTCGATGCCCTTACGGCTCTGCCACGGGCCTTCCGGAGTCATATCCCAGATAACGTCCTTGTCGCTTCCGAAATCCTTTTCGGGAGCGGTAAAGAGTCCGCCGCGAAGCTCTCTGTCCGCACGAGCTATCTTACGGGTGATGTTAAGGAGCTGTCCCATCGTGAAGTCCGCAACGGGAAGCGCCTCGCGTCCGAAGGTGTAGAATACGGGTATTCCCTTCTCGGTCGCATAATCGACGTCTATGTTTGCGCGAGGGCCGCCTCTTATAGAGGATATTACCTTAAGATTGGTGTTGTCGATAACCTTTTTCGTTACCTCCTCGTATCCGACTATAAGTACCTCTGCGTCTCCTATATCGGCAATAAGTTGATCCTCGTCAAGAATATCATCGGTAAAGCCCCAGCCTCCGGTGCGAACGGTGTGTCCGGCAGCCTGAAGCAGTTCGATTCCATCCTGGCTGAAATCAGCGCATATGTATATTTTCAATGTATTTCGCCTCCTGTTTTTTATATCCTCAGTCTTCGGGATAAAGTATTATCTTTACAGATTCCTGGCGGCGCATGAGATCAAGCGCCTCGTTGAATTGGGATATCTTCATCTTATGAGATATCATGGATTTCAGATCAAGCTTTCCTGCCACGACAAGATTCATTACGTTGCGCCACGAAAGTCCCGTATATCCGAAGTGTCCCTTTATGCTTATCGCGCTGTTGACCACCGGATCAAGCGAGAAGCCGACCGGCTTTTCGTCATAGCCTATCTTTACTATCTGTCCGATGCTCGGACGTGTTATCTCCATCGACTGCTTGAGCACGACCGAAACGCCGGCACAGTCAAGCACGAGAGCAACTCCGTCTCCGCCGGTAATATCCTTTACCGTCTCAACAACGTCGCATCTGTCACCGTATACTATATCGGTAGCGCCGAATTTTTTCGCAAGCTCCATACGCTTTTCGTCGGACGAAAGTCCGATTGCGATTATCTTCGAAGCACCTGCCGCGTGAGCAACCTGTATACTGAACAGTCCGAGCGCTCCCACACCGAATACGGCAACGAATTCGCCTGCCATAAGCTTTGCCTCCTGCACCACCGCCATGTAGGCGTTGCAGCAGGGATCAAGGATAGCAGCCTCCTCGAAGCTGATGCTGTCCGGTATCCTCATAACGCAGTTGGGATATATCTTCATTATATCGCCGGGAATCCTTACGTATTTCGTAAAGCCTCCGTCCATGCCGTAGCCTATTCCGAGGCGTTCGGGGCAAGCGAGGAAGTCCGCGGTCAGGCACGCATAGCACTTGCCGCATACGTGGCCGGTATTCTCGGAAACCACTCTGTCTCCTACCTTCCACTGGGTAACGTTCTTGCCTATTTTATGTACGACTCCGCTGAACTCGTGTCCGAGCACTACCGGGGGCCTTAAAAGATCCGCATGATGTCCGTCGTCGAATGCGATATCGCTTCCGCAGACACCGGCTGCCTTCACTTCGATAAGTATATCGTCATCACCGATCTCGGGGATCGGAACGTCTCTTATCTCCGTCTCATGCTTTCCGAAACCGTATTTTACAACAGCTTTCATGATCATTCCTCCGTCTCAGATTTGTGTTTGTCCGAAAAATTCTCGACAATATAAATTAAAGCTTGCCGATTATCACCCTGTCGGCACCGGCGTCGGACAAGCGCGCGACATCATCTTGGCCGGATACTCCGCCCATCACCGCAACACACTTATCTCCAACCGCTTTCTTTACCGCAGAAATGCAATCTTCGCAAGCTTTCTTTCCGGACGTTACGTTGGATATCACAACCATATCGACGTCCTGATCCGCAACCATCTTAACAGCCTCGATAAACGCATCCTTGCCTATCGAGCCTGCCTCAATAACAGCCTTTATTTTTGCCTTTCCTATCGCCGGAGCCATAGAAGCATTCAAATCATTTTTAGCAAGGTCTGTATTCCCCTCTGCTAAAAGTGCCATATTCAACGGAACCTCGACTTCGTCTGCACCGTTGCGTACAGCTTCCTTTACCTCTGCATATTTTGCAAACGAGGATGTTTCTCCGCCCGGCAGACCAACACAGGTGGATACAGCCACGTCGGAGCCGGCAAGCTCCTCCTTTGCGAACGAAACAAACCATTGCGGAACATCCAAGGCAACAAAATTATGCTCTCTTGCGATCCTGCACGCTTCGCGCACGTCGTCGAGCTTTGCCTTAGGGTCCATCTTTGAAAATTGAATGAGAACGTTTTCATTCATGGGACTTTGTCCTCCTTGAAAAAATGATTATATTTACTTCTATCAGGCACCGTGACGAATGCGATTTTCGCACCCGAAAGTTTTTCCGATTTAAGTAAATTTTTGTATTTTTTCGGTTTCTTGGGTATTTAATTCCAGTAAAACCGATATATTAATTATAAGGCCCGAAATGGTAAAAGTCAATACAAGTTTGGTATAAATGTCAAATTGTAAAATAAGGTATTGATTTTATTGTGCACTTTTCCATATTTCGTTTCGGAGGCTTTGATTTTATCAGAAGTTTCATTATATTCCGCATCAAAATATTGACAACCGGACTTTAATATGGTATAATAGGAGACGTTGTTCAGCACGGAGAGATGGCTGAGCTGGTCTAAGGCGCACGACTGGAAATCGTGTGAGCGTTAATAGCGTTCCGAGAGTTCGAATCTCTCTCTCTCCGCCATATCCCCAAGGAAGTATCCTTGGGGATTTACTTTTTTCGCCGGTTGCGGCGCCAAACTGAAGGCAAGCGCCGCATTACCGTCCTCGGACGATCAAAAGGAGGCAACATGAGCAGCTTTTCTATCGGAATAATCGCAGATGCGCTCGGCGGCGACTGTATCGAGGATAAGATACGTGCTGCAGAAAAGCTCGGCATCGACGGCGTGCAGATATACGCAAACGAGGCACCGGGCTCCCCGCTCTACTACTCCGCCGACAAGCGCGCAGAGCTGCGCGACGTCGTCGCGTCATGCGGACTCAAGATATCCGCCGTGTGCGGAGACCTCGGTGTGGGCTTCGGTGACCCTGCGGCAAACGCTCGCCTTATCGACGTGTCGAAAAGGATAATCGAGCTGACACACGAGCTTTCCTGCGGCATCATGACAACCCATATAGGCGTGATACCGAGCAACAGCACACATCCGCGCTATACTATAATGGGAGAGGCTGTACGCGAGATAGCAGATTTCTCTGCATCCGCAGGCATCGTCACCGCCATCGAGACCGGCCCCGAGCCGTCGGCAACGCTCCGGCGCTTCACCGACGATATCGGCTCGCCCGGGATAGGGGTAAACATGGATCCGGCAAACCTTGCAATGGTAATAGGCGAGGATCCTGCGGAGGCGGTGCGCGTTCTCGGACAAAGGATAGTGCACACCCACGCAAAGGATGGTGTAAAGCTGCGCGACGTACCGCCCGAGATAATATATAAGGTTACTCATCCGGTACCAAAGGAGTACGCCGATGCCGGACGCGCATTTACCGAGACTCCGCTCGGCCGGGGAGCGGTAAACTTTCCGGCATACCTTCGCGCGCTCGAGAGGATCGGCTACAACGGCTTTCTCACGATAGAGCGCGAGACCGGAGACGATCCGGCATCGAACATACGCGAAGCGGTAGAATATCTCAGATCTTTAACCGAACGGGAGTGAGAGCAATATATGAAGCATACATATATAATTGTAAGCGCCTGTCTTATCGGTACATGCTGCCGATATGACGGAAAATGCAAGGAGGTAATATCTGAGCCGTACGGCGACGGATATACGCTCATACCGGTATGTCCGGAGCAGCTCGGAGGGCTTGCAACTCCGCGTGCACCTGCCGAGATCGTGGACGAGCGAGTTGTGAACCGCAACGGCGATGACGTCACGCAAGCCTATAAAAGAGGCGCCGAGGAGGCGCTTGTAATCGCGAAAAAATACGGCTGCAGATATGCGATACTGAAGGAGCGGAGCCCATCGTGCGGCAGCCGCGAGATATACGACGGCAGCTTCAGCGGAACGCTGAAGGATGGCAACGGCATAACGGCGGAGCTCTTTTTGAAAAATGGGATAAAGGTCGTCGGCGAGAGCGACGCAAAGGAGCTTCTGCAAAGGCTGAAATAAATGTAAAAAAAGTGTGTATTTTACACTTTTCGCTTGATTTTTATACCCCATTATGATATAATAATCGCTCTATATGAAAAGGCAAAGATCCGGATGCGGTTTCCGGAAATTCTCCACCAGAAAGGTTTTATTAAAATGAGTTTTTTGCAGGAATTTTGGCTATCGAACCAGGTACAGCTTGAGTACATACTAAGAATAGTTGTAGCAAGCCTTTGCGGCGGCGCTATCGGTATCGAGCGTACGCTCCGCCAGAAGGAAGCGGGCTTCAGAACGCACGTAATAGTCGGACTCGGCTCTGCGCTTTCGATGATAGTTTCAAAGTACGGATTTTTTGATATAGTAGGATATAACGGAATAAGCCTCGACGCATCGCGAATCGCGGCTAACATCATCACCGGAATAAGCTTTCTCGGCGCCGGAATGATCTTCGTAAAGCGCGGTACGATAAAGGGACTCACCACCGCTGCCGGAATATGGGCTACCGCCGCTGTCGGAATGGCTATCGGCTGCGGAATGTACTTCACCGGTATCGTTACCACCGTTATAATAATAGTTATACAGATCGTATTCCACTCCTTCCTCATCGGATTTGACAAGGTTTTGGCAAACGATAACACGAACGAGATACTTGCAAAGCTGAAATACTCGCCCGACGCCGTCCTAAAGTTCAGAGAGCAGCTTGATCGCCACGGCATCGTCGTGATATCAAGCAAGATCGAGAAGCATCTCGACGACACGGTCACGGTAGTGCTTACCGTACGCATGAAGGACGTCGGAGTGCTTGACGAATCGGTCGAATTTATGAACGAGAACCCGGATATAATCTCGATAATGATGTAATACGCATAAAAGCCAAGCCGGCGCACGGAAAACTCCGTGTGCCGGCTTTTTTGCTTTAATATATCAGGCTTTTATACTCGCTCGTAGCAGAAGGTTTCGTAATTGTACAGAATATGATCGTCGTCGGTGATACCGAGCTTTACCATACTGTCGGTTATCGCCTCGTCGAGGATCTCACCCTCTACCTCGCTGTCATAATAGATATCGCCGTCGCGCTCCTCCCAACGAGAGCTGTAAAGGACGATGTATCCATCCTCGCGAGCCTCGTCTCCGGCTTCCGCCGCCATCGAGATATACGGCTCCACCGCCAAAACGATGGTATTAAGCGTACCGTCGCAAAGGAATTCGAGAAGCATATCCTTGTTCTCCTCGAACAGCTCCGCGGTGTCGCCCGGAGCGTTTATGCTGCTTAGCTTCCATTTTCCTATGATATTCAAGCTATCGCTCCCCTCTCGTTATGCCCACGGATCGGCAGCCTTCGGCGTGCGAACGCCGGCGAGAAGATACTGCTCCCACAAAAACCACTTTCCGTCGCTTCCGCGTCGGCGCAGCTTTATTGGACGCGGATCGTCAGCTCCACCGCAGGGAATGAACAGCTTCATATATCCCTCCTCGTCGTTTGAGGTATGATTGCTCTCGACGATTATGGTATACGGCTGTGTGGGCGTATAATCGTTGTCGGGGGTCGAGCCTGCAAAATAGGTGAACGGCAGATAGGTCTTTCCGTCGCGGAAGCGATCGTTTAAGAAGGAAATCTCCTGCCCATTAAGCGGCCTTGGACCGCGAAGCCAATTAAGCATTGCGGTGCCTATATTTTTGTCCGCAGCATAAGCACAAAGCGCCAGCACCGTCAGCGCCGCCGTCTTATACGGCGTATCAAGGCTCGCCTCGGGAAGCGACTGCAGCTCAGGCAGGCTCTCGGGAAGCGAAGCGAAGGTAAAGCTCTCGCGCTTACTGCCCAACGATTGTACAGCTCCTACCGCAGCCTGCTGTGCCGTGCTTTTCAATCTGTCAAAAATACTCATACAAAATTACTCCCGTATTTCTTAATATTCATATGCACTCCGTATTCGACGGAGGGCGCCTCTCGGCTTATATTATCCGACGTTGGTGCTTCCGGTAGCGTAAAGCTTGCCCTCGCTGAAGCTTGCGATAAATTTAGCCTTATCGTTATCTCCGGCTATCCAAACGAAGCTCTGCTTGCTTACCAGAGCATCCTCAAAGTAGTAGTAGGATGCGTCAACTCCGAGCTGCTCCTTCAAATCGGCGTAGGTCACATTCTCAAGCTCCGTTCCGTCAAAATAGTTGTTGCCCTTGAGATACTCGTGTACCATCTGATTGAGCTTTTCGCGAGTTGTGCGCTCTGCGCTCATCTGCTGCTCCTCGGTGGAAGCCAGATCAAGCCCGTAGGTCTCGGCTGCCGCTGCGATCGGATCGGTATTTTCGGTCTTTCCGCCTCCACATGAAACGAGAGACAGCATAAATACTGCCAGCATGAGAATAGCTAACGTTTTTTTCATTGTTCTTACCTCCGATTATAAATAATTTAAAATATAAAGCCATCCGAGGCTCAGATCACGTGAATATCGCAAGAACGCGCGTCGCGCTCGGTGGGAATATCAGAACTTTCCGCCTCCGCCGCCGTGCGTCGTGCCGGATGAGGAGGTGTGAGTGCTGCTTCCCGACGAGGAATCGTTTTTCGGTCTCGCAGTTCTTGTGATGGTGTTGTAAAGGAACATATCGCGATTATCGGTAATGTTCATGCTGTTGCTTCTTACGTAGCTGTTCGCAGCAGCCTGCTCGCGAACGGTTTTCAGCTTGCTCTTCATACTGCCGACGATTATCTTTGCCAAAACGAAGCCGATAACGATAGCTATCGGTATCCAGATAAGCGAAAGCGGCTTGCTCGGAAGATTTCCGTTATCGTACGGCTTATCCGTTCTCGCCTGCGTGATAAAATCGTCGCACAGCTCGGCATAGCTGTCGAAGGCGGATGCGTAGTTTCCGTCCGACAGATCGGATTTTATCTGCTCACCGATATACTCTATTCCGGCATCGGTGAATGCGGTAATACCGTATC
>CAZSUR010000055.1:7843-8147 GCA_964610075.1 uncultured Lachnospiraceae bacterium | reverse complement strand
AATAGACGGCAGAATATCCCACTCGATACTGCTTGAAATGTTTTCAGACGAAGGAATCGGAACGCTGTTCAAAAGATAAAACCCGCACCATCACCGGACGGCCGACAAAGCCGTCCGGTTTTAGTATATTTGTCATATATTTTCCGCCGACAGTTTGTGATTTCCTCCAAATTTTCGGCGGTATTTCGTTTTTTGATTACTTTTTCCAAATTGTATGGTATAATTGATACGTTATGTATGGAAAAACGAATACCGATGATATGGAATATACGGCATAAATTTTTTCACCCATGCAAATCTATAA
>CAZSUR010000055.1:0-7833 GCA_964610075.1 uncultured Lachnospiraceae bacterium | reverse complement strand
GGGAACAAAGATAAATACGCCACCGAAAAAAGAAAAATCAAAGACGGATTTAAAAGAGGAATATGAAAAGCGCGAAAAGCTGTTAAAGCGCGCTCTTATAATATTCGTAAGCGTGCTTATTGTGGCGGTAGTAGCAGCGGTAGTGCTGACTCTGGTGCTCAATCGCGAGACGCCCCTCTCATCCGAGATATCGGTAACCTCGAGAGATTACGAGGTCGACAACGCAATGATGGCTTATCTGCTGTACGATAACTATCATTATTTTGTTTCCTCGTACTCGGACTACCTGTCCATGTACGGGCTCGACACCTCAAAACCGCTGAAGCAGCAGACCACACCCGATCAGTCCGGAAATTCGTGGTTCGATTACTTTCTGAACCAAGCTAAGCTGAACATAACCGAGATGATAGTTGTGGCTCAAGCGGCAAAGGACGTCGGCTACTCGCTTGATGACAGCGATCACGCAAAGATCGACGATTCAATAAACGCGCTCACCGAAACCGCAAAGGAAGCCGGATATGAGGTAGACGATTATCTCGCAAAATACTACTCCAACGGAGTAAACGTAGCCGCCGTACGCAGATGCATTGAGCTCCAGCAGCTCGCGAACAAATACTACGTCGATATGATGGCAGGCCTCGAGTACACCGATACCGAGTGCAGAGAATATGCTGAAAACAACCCCGCAAGCTTCAAGATGTGCGACTATTTCAGCTACACCTTCAACGCTGACGTCACGACCGACTCGACCGAAGAGGAAAAGAGCGCCGCTCTTGACGCAGCAAAGGCAAAGGCGGACGACCTTCTCACCTACGCTACCGATATAAACACACTCGATGCAAAGGTGCGCGAGCTTCTCGAGGCTGACAGCTCCACCTCGACCGCGACGGTCGACGAGCGCATCGCCGCATTCTACACCGAGAAGTCATATTATACCGAAAACGACGAGTTCAGCACCTGGGCGTTCGACTCGGAGCGCAAGGTAGGCGACGCTACCGTCATTCTCGGAAGCAGCAACGCTACCGTATACTTCATCACAAAGACAGCTTATATAGACGAGTCGCCCACGAGAAACGTGGCTCACATACTCTTCTCCGACGACACCTACGGCTCGCTTGACGCAGCAAAGGCAAAGGCAGAGGAGATATATAACGAGTGGAAATCGGGAGATATGACACTCGACTCGTTCAAGGCTCTTGCAACTCAGTATTCGGACGACGGAGGCTCCTCCGCTGACGGCGGTCTTTACGAGAACGTAGGCGAGGGCGAGATGACAGCTGAGTTCAACGATTGGCTGTTCGACTCCGCACGCAAGGAGGGCGATACGGATATCGTCAAGACAAGCTTTGGATATCACATAATGTATTACGCAGGTGAATCCGGTGCCGCATGGCATACAAAGGCTGTTGAGAGCATGAAGTCGGCTTACTACAACAAAGAGGTAGAGGACTTCAAGAACAACTATCCGATAGAGTTCAACGACGAGCTCCTTGCAAACATCCCCGGCTGATAAAGCGGCGGATAAAGTAAAATCACACAGCGTACAGACGAAGTTTTCGTCTGTACGCTGTTTTTTTGCTCCGCAAGAGCCGCCGCAATGCCACAAGCCCGGCACACACCGCCATGCGGCGGAGCTTCGACCGCAGCCTCGCTAAACGGTTTTTCTACGCATCCGAGCGCAAAGCAAAGCCTCAAAAAGTCGTGCCAATCCGGTGCGATAACGCTTCATCGTCGATATTCCACCACCGCGCGTCGGACTATGGCTCCACACCATCGTCCGGATGCTTGCCGGTCACGAAAAACTCTACCCACTCGGCTATATTCTCCGCGTGATCCGCTATCCTTTCAAGATATTTCGCTGTCATCAAAAGATCTATGCACACCTCCGCTGTCCCACCGTCGCGTGATATAAGCTCGGCTATCTCCACCTTTATCCGTTCAAAAAGCTCGTCCACCACGTCGTCATAGCGGAGCACCTCACGCACCGCGCAAAGATCCTTCTGCACAAAGGAATCGACGCTCCGCTCGACCATCTTGCGCGAGGCGTACGCCATGTCGCTTATGTGCACCCTGCTTTTCAGCTCTCTGCCCTTTGCGTGCCGGGCTATCTCCGCAATATCGGCGGCTTGATCGCCTATACGCTCCATATCCGATATTATTCTGAGCGCGGAGGATATCGCGCGCAGATCGCCCGCGACCGGCTGTTGGCGGAGCAGAAGCTTCAGGCACAGCGCTTCTATCTCCCGCTCCATGCGGTCTATATGTCGATCCGCCTCCTCCGCACGGCGGCACAGCTCATCGACGTCGGAGCGCGCGAGGAACGCCTGTACAGCAGCGGCTATCGCCTCCTCACACAGCTTGCCCATCTCGATAAGCTCGCAGTTCAGCTCATTTAGCTGATCGTAAAATTTGTTTCTCATTCTATCCGAATCTCCCCGTTATATATTCCTCCGTCCGCTTGTCCTCCGGAAATGAAAAGATCCTGTCCGTGTCACCGTATTCGACCAGCTCGCCGTGCAGAAAGAAGGCTGTTCTATCCGATATTCTTAGCGCCTGCTGCATATTATGCGTCACCGCAACGATGGTATAATCGCGCTTCAGCACGGTGATCAGATCCTCGATCTTTGAGGTTGATATCGGATCGAGCGCCGAGGTCGGCTCGTCGAGCAGCAGCACCTCCGGGCGCACCGCAAGCGCGCGTGCGATGCAAAGCCTCTGCTGCTGACCGCCTGACAGTCCGAGCGCGCTGCTCTTGAGCCGATCCTTTACCTCGTCCCAGAGCGCCGATGCGCGCAAAGCCGCCTCGACGCGCTCCGCAAGCTCGCTCTTTTGGCGCACTCCGTGAGTTCGCGGCCCGAAGGCGACGTTATCGTATATGCTCATCGGAAACGGATTCGGCTTTTGAAAGACCATACCGACGCGGCGGCGGAGCTCGTTTACGTCGATATTCCCGTATACGTTCTCGCCGCAAAGAAGCACCCTGCCCTCAGTTCTGCATCCGGAAACGAGCTCGTTTATACGGTTAAAGCTTTTCAAAAGCGTGGATTTTCCGCACCCGGAGGGGCCTATAAAGGCGGTCACCTTGTTTTCGGGCAGAGAAATATTTACGTTTTTCAGCACATGAAGCTCACCGTAATAAACGTTCAGAGCTTCAGCCGACATCTTATCCATATCTTTTGTCGTCCCCTCTTGAGTTTTTACTCTGCTTTTTATCCGCAAGTACTCCGAACCGCTTGTCCAAGCTCTCGCGCCGGATACCGATTTGATGCTTACCTGCTCCGATGCTCGTATCACTCGCCGCGCGGCAGGAGCGCCTCATCTGCCTGCGCATCCGTCGCCCGATAAGTCTTGCGTTGAGCCGCTGATTTTCCGCCGCATTTGCACATATAAACTGCCCGAGCTGTCCGCTGTCATCAAGCGAGATGCGCATTCATACTCACACGAGCGCTGCGAGTAATCGGCGTAATCCCAGATTTGTCCGTTCAACCGAGGTGTCGGCGCGCGAGCCGCGATGCCACACGCTCCGCTGTGATATCGACCACAGCTATAATGATCACCAGTACAAAGGATGCGGCAAACGCCCGATCGGTGTACAATCCCTCGTTCATAAGTGTGTATATATGCACCGCAAGCGTCCGCCCCGAATCAAGAAAGCCGGCCGGAGCTGCTACCGTCCCGGCGGTATATATAAGTGCAGCGCTCTCACCGAGCGCTCGTCCGAGCGCGAGCAGCACCCCCGATATTATCCCGGGGAACGCCGATGGCAGAACTATCCGCCAGACGGTACGAAGCCGCCCGGCGCCGAGCCCGAAGGCTCCGTCGCGATAACGCGCCGGTACAGCCTCAAGCGCATCCTCCGCCGTCGTTATTATGATAGGCAGAAGCATCATCGCAAGCGTGATCCCTCCGCCGAGTATCGAATACCCGAGCCCGAGGCGTGACACAAAAAGCAGATACCCCACAAGCCCGTATATCACCGACGGGATGCCGGACATCGTGCGGACAGAGCCGCGCAAAAATCGCACAAGCCCTCCTACTCCGCTTGTATATTCGCTCAGATACACAGCCGCACAAAGTCCTATCGGCAAAGATAATGCAAGCGCCGTGAGTGTAACGGTAAAAGTGTTTATCACGGCAGGCAGCATGGAGGTGTTCTCCGAGTTATAGTCAAGTGAAAGATCGGATATGCGAATATGCCCCGCGCCGCGAACAGCTACGTACAGCAGTATAAACAGAAGCACCGCCGACACCGAAAAAGCCGAGATGTAGATAAGCGCACGCAGCGCGCCGGAGCCTATCCGACGGCGTCGAGCCGATGCTTTCATCCAAGCCGACATCCGATGTCACCCCTTCCCTTCAACGGCTGAAAAAATGATATTTATCGCCGCAACGAATACAAACAGCACGCAGGCGGTAGCTATAAGCGCGGATCGATGAAGCTCGGTTGCGTAGCCCATCTCGAGCACCACATTTGCGGTGAGTGTCCTCACCCCCGAGGTGATATGCGACGGTATTACCGCTTGATTTCCGGCTACCATCACCACAGCCATAGTCTCCCCCACCGCCCTGCCGCAGCCGAGTATTACCGATGACAAAATTCCCTTCGCCGCCGCAGGCAGCTCAACCGAAAATACGCTCCGCTCGCGCGTTGCGCCAAGCGCAAGCGCTCCCTCGTAATAGAAGCGTGGAAGCGCCTCGAGCGCCGCACACGACAACTTGATTATCGTCGGCAGGATCATGATACCGAGTAGGATCGAGCAGCTTAGCACACCCTTGCCGCTACCGCCGAGGGCGCGCCGCACAAGTGGCACTATTACCGCGAGCCCGAAATATCCGTACACGACCGAGGGTATTCCGGCGAGTAGCGAAACCGCGCTCTTAAAGCATGGAAGCAGCCTTTTCGGGCAATATCGAGCGGTGAATACCGCCGTGAATATACCAAGCGGAACGCCTATCGCCAACGCTCCGGCGGTCACGTATACGCTTCCGAGTATCATCGGAAGTATGCCGTACAGCTCTGCCGACGGCTTCCACGTCCGCCCGAGTATAAAGTCGGCAAGTCCGACCTCGCGCAAAGCCGGCGCGCCGTTTGAAAAGATGAAAAGCACAATGAGACACAGAGCTATGACCGACACCGAGGCGGCGGAGAAGAACACGGCGCGCATAACGCGCTCGCGCAACCTACGCATCGTGCCCGTCTCCGATATAAGCTTCAAGCTCCGACCAGCGCCTTATCTCGCCCGAATACATGGCGCGAAGCTGCTCGGTCGAAACAGAGGATATCCGATTGCTCCTGTTGACTATCACCGTTATCGCGTCAAGCGCGACGACGTAAGGGATAATGCCTCGCTCCCTCTCCTGCGCGCTCGGCTCTCGCGATATCATGCACATATCGCTTATCCCGGAGATCACCGAGCTTATACCGCTGCTTGAATCACTCTGCTGCATCTCAAGCTCGACCGCCGGATTCAGCCGTCGATACTCCTCCGCCATCCGCTCTATCAGCGGAGCTACCGAGGAGGAGCCGGATATCCTCATCCTCCCCGATATGCCGGTCGGCATATATTCCGCAATATAGCCGCAGCCGACGTAGCCGAGCTTCTCCGCTATCTCCTCACCTCGTCGGCTCATTATAAAGGAAAGAAAATCCGCGCACACGCCATCAGGTTCGGAGAGGGAGGCGAGATACAGCCTGCGTGCGAGCTTATAAGCTCCGCTCTTGACGGTATCGGCTGATGGCAGCGCTCCGTCAACGCGCAGCGCCTTTACGCTGTCGCTGTATGAGCAAAGCGAGATATAGCCGACAGCTCCCTCGTTCTGCTCGACCGACGCAAGCACGACCGCGGTGCTGTGCGTCACCTCCGCGTGCTCGCTTATAGAGTCCGATACGGCTCCGCTCGGATAAAGCTGCTTAGCGCCTATCAGCTCCGCGAATGCGGCGCGCGTGCCGGAGCCGTCCTCTCGCGTTATCACCGTTATACCGTCGGCCGCGTGGCAGGAGCAAAGCTGAAGCGACAAGACCGCGGCTGTTACCGTTATGGAAATAAGCTTTTTTAGCATCATAAACATCACCGAAATAGATTTATCAAGGCTTATTCTGCCACGACACCTCGCATTCTATACAAAAAAGCTCCCACCGACGTCATAAACGCCGATGGGAGCTTTAGTATGCGTATTATCTTTTAAAAGAGCTTTTTCCGCATCCTCAAGAGAATTATTATCGCAAGTGCAGAGGCAAAAATAGCCGTCATTACGTAGTTCATCCACAGACCGGTAAGTCCAAGGGGATAAAGCACGGCTATGAATATAAGCGGAAACGCGAATGCCGACGAAATGGATATGCACATGGCTCCAAGCGGCTTTTCAAGCGCCATGAGGAAGCTTCCTATCGCGTGGTTTATCCACTTAAAGAGGTAAGCTATGCTGAATATGCGAAGCGCGTGCTCGGTCATTCCGAGCAGCGACATATCCTCCAAAAAAGGCACGGCGAGCACGCCGGGGATCGCGAAAATAATGACAGCACAGCCGATGGATATCACGCTTGACGCAATAAGGCAGCATTTCTCGATGCTTTTCACGCGCGCGATCTCCCCTGCTCCGTAGTTATAGCCGATAGCCGGCTGGAGCGAGTCGAGCACACCGTAAAGGAGCTGCTCCGCAACGCCTCCGAGGGTCATAAGTATGCCGTATACGGCGACAGCCTCCGCTCCGCCGAACTTCATAAGCATGATGTTCATCACCACCGAAAAAACTCTTCCGGCAACGTTGGTAAGGAACGCGGGGCTTCCGTTTTGGTATATTTTCCGGAATATCTCCGCGTGAAACTCGGGGCGTCTCAGCTTAAGCTGAAGTCGTCCGCCGACGAACATCAAAAATCCGATGGCAACACAGACAAACATCGCGATGCAGGCTCCGAGAGCCGCACCCTCGATGCCCCAACCGAGGCCGATGATGAATATAGTCTCGAGCACTATCGTTCCGAGGCTCATGGAAACGTTCAGCACCATTCCGGTCTTGATCTTGGCGCATATTCGCAGAAAATTATCGATCGCAAACATCATGGTTATAAACGGAGAGAACACCGCGTATACCCTGACGTATTTCACGCCGAGCGCGGCGAGCTCGCCGTCTGCTCCCATAAAGGTCATAAAAAGCGGCGCTATAAAATATAAGATAAGTCCGCTTATAAATCCGGTCAATACTATCATTATCGAGGCACAGGTGAAATAGTTGTTCGCCTCGTCGTCCTTTTTCATTCCGAGAAGTATTGATATAGGCACCGACGAGCCGACACCGATAAGATCCGCCATCGAGAAATTTATAACGACCAGCGGCATCGCCAAGCCGAGTGCGGCAAAGGCCGTTGTGCCGAGAAACTTTCCGACAAATACCGAGTCGAAAAGCGTGTAAAGCGATGATGCAAGCATACTGATCCCTCCCGGCACGGCGGTAAGGAAGAACAGCCTTGACGGTTTTGTTTTAAGATAAAGAGTCTTGTTGTCCATTGTTTCCTCGTTACATTTTCTCAAATTCGTCTTTAAGCGCGCGGCAATATTCCGAGTACGTTTCAAGAAACTCCGCTCGCTTTTTATCGGGCATACGACGCAGAACGTTCGTCTCAGCCGAAATCACGGGATCCGATACGCGCTCGGCAAGAGCTGTGCCCCTCTGTGTCATGTAAATAAGCTTATTCTTTCGGTTTCCGGGGTCGTTTCGCAGCTCGATGTAGCCTTCCTCCTCAAGCTTTTTAAGCGACGAGTTCACCGTCTGCTTTGCAAGCGACACGGCGTCGCACAGCTCGCTCTGAGTCATGGGCTTTCCTGTTATACGCAG
>CAZSUR010000054.1:0-8188 GCA_964610075.1 uncultured Lachnospiraceae bacterium | reverse complement strand
TTTGTGGCCATTGCGGTCATAAGCTTGCGTCTGCAAGTAAATACTCGGTCATCTGTCCAAGTTGCGGCTTTGCCATGAAGCCGGGGGTTAAATTCTGCGGAAAGTGCGGTTACAAATTAACGTAAGGAATACGGATATGTTAAAATATGCATCAATGACAAAGGCCGGGAACAGAGGGGGTAATGAGGACTATCTGAAAATATCTTCGGTTTACGGCCGGCATAGTTTTATTGTATGTGATGGGCTCGGAGGGCATAATGCCGGTGATCTTGCCGCGAAGATCGCAGGGGATGCGATAGCAGACGAGCTTTATTTGCATGAGGATATGTCGGATTATCTCCCATCTGCTTTTGAGCGGGCGCAGAAACAGATCTTGCTGCGTCAAAGGGCAAACGAGGCTCAAAAAGATATGAGGACAACAGCCGTTTGTATGGCTGTCAATGAAACTTTTGCTTACGTTGGGCACGTTGGCGATTCGCGATTTTACGGCTTCAAAAATGACGGAGCGTATGTGCGCACGCTGGATCATAGTATGCCGCAGCTATTGGTTCGTTCAAATGTGATCGTTGAATCTGAAATCAGGCATCATCCCAACAGAAGTGTTTTGTTGAAGGTGCTCGGAGATGAAACGAACGAAGCTCTTTGCGATTTGATGGAGCCGCTTGCATTATGCGATTTTTCGGCTTTTTTGCTTTGCTCAGACGGTTTTTGGGAGCTTTTGGACGAGGAGGATATGCTTTCAACTTTGCACGACAGTTTATCGCCTCAGGAGTGGTTAGATGAAATGGTCGCGATAGTTGAATCTAACGGCAACAGCAAAACTATGGATAACTATACCGCTATTGCCGTTTTTGTTGCTTGAGAACACCCCGTTTAAACTCTTATGGAAATATCCGAGCATATTGTGAGAGCAAACATATTATAACCGAGGGTGAGCTCCGGGCGAAAATGATGTTATGGCGCAAGCGAGTATAGCAAGCAAGAAAAATGCAGTCATCGTTTCAAGCTTTTTTGAAACGATGGCTGTTTTGTTGTACAATGAAATATCCACCCGCTATGCGAGTGGATATTTATCATACGATATTTACTTTATCCCAGATCGGGTGCGTCGAAGAATTCGACCTCGGGTGAGCCCTTTATTCCGTCCGATTCGAAAACGACGATTTCGTTTGTGCCGTCTCTCAAAAGCGAAGCGGGGACAAACAGCCTTTTTTGAGGACCGATCTCCCAATATTTGCCGAGGTTGAAGCCGTTGATCAACACAAAGCCCTTCTTGAAGTTCTTCAGCTCCAAAAAGGTATCCGCGGTGCCGTCAACTGTAAATGTACCCTTGCAGAAAATGCTGTCGGAATCGCCAAAAGTGCTCGTATATTCGAGCTTTGAGAGGTCCTCCATCGGCAGGGTGAACACATTCCAATTGAAGTGTAATTTTCCGTTTATGAGGCATTGTCCGGCGATGCCCTTCTTTCGCATCATTTTTGGTCCGAAGTTTGCTCTGCCCATATTTTCGCAAAGTATTGTGAGTGTATCGCCCGCCTTTGCGCTGAATTTTAGCTCGAGGCTTTCGTCGTTGATATAAACCGTGCCGACCGGATCTTTATTTATGCTGACGACTGCGCGGTCACCGAGGCTTTCGAAGCTGAGGACAGCATCGGTGTAATCGCGGTTTAATGTAGTTTGATATGCGATATATCCGTAGCCCTGATCGTAATACTCCATACACTTCGGTATATCCGAATGTATAGGTGAGGACAGCTTTTCGAGGTTATCGAGCAGCTTTGCAAACTCGGTGAGCGCGACCTTTCCGTATGCCTTTTTTGCTCTGTTAGGCAGCACCTCCGGGAGAGTGGTGTCGATATATTTCTTGATCACGTCGCGCACGGCGTAATATTTCGGGGTAACGTCTCCGCATTCGCTCAAAAGCGAGTCAAAATCATAGCTTGTAACGTCGGGAGCAAATTTCTCGGTATGATTTGCGCCGGACGTGAAACCGAAGTTCGTTCCTCCGATGAACATATACATATTCAAGCTGCCTTTTTTGAGCATATCGTCTACGACCGAAGTGTAAGTCTCGGCTGAGGTAGTGTGATGAAAGCCATCGCCCCAGGCATCAAACCAACCGTCCCACATTTCCATACACATTTTAGGCTGATCCGGGAACAGCTCGTCGTGAGCCTTGAAATTCTCCTCAACGCGGCTTCCGAAGTTAACGGTTGCAAGGCAACCGTCTATCGCTCCGTCCAAAAGATTGTCGGCGGCGGTTCCGTCCGAGGTGAAGAGAGGTACGTCGATTCCGTTTTCGCGGTATATTTCGTATAGACTTCTGAGATAATCCTTGTCGTCGCCGTAATAGCCGTACTCGTTTTCGCATTGAAGCATTATTATCGGACCGCCGTTTGTCGAAAGCAGGGGGCGGATCTCTTCAAAAATTCTTTTAAGATATCTTTCAAAGTGCTGCATATATGCCTTGTTCGAGCAACGGATCTCGATTTCGTCATCTTTTTGCAGCCACCACGGCAGACCGCCGAACTCCCACTCGGCGCATATGTAGGGCCCCGGTCTTACGATAGCCATGAGCTCGTTCTTTTCGGCGAGCTTTATAAATTCGGCAAGATTCAGGTTGCCTTCAAAGCAGTATTCTCCCGGCCTCTTTTCATGCATATTCCAAGCGCAGTAGGTTTCGACACAGTTGCATCCGAGAGCCTTCAACTGCTTGAAGATATAGTCCCAGGTATCGGGCATATTTCTGAAATAATGAACTGCGCCCGAAATCAGTTTAACCGGCTTTCCATCTTTAATAAATTGGTTTTTTACGATCTCAAATTTCATTTTGTTCTCCCTATGGTGCTTCAGTATTGTATTTTTAAATGAAAGTTGAAAACCTTTCAAGCTGTTTGTCATGATGGATCTTTAACAAAACGGAGCTTCCTCGAAAGGGAAGCGGTGTTGTTGCGACAAGTTCACGTTCCAAAATGCAAAGGCGATAATTTGAAAGTGCTGACAACTTATTTGCGGTTTGATTTGCGTTATAGCTTAGCTTCTTGCGCCCGAATCGCTCAGATCGAACGGGACAAAGCCGAGCTTTATTGCAGGGGATGCCGGATCAAGCGAAAAATCGTGATTTTTTTGCATCCTTGAACATCGGATCTGCCGTTATCGAGTCGGAGTCACTATTGTATTTTTCGGAGAATGCCTCAAGCTCGAGCTTTTCTTCTTCTGTTTCGATGAGATAGTTCGGTGTGCGGCCGTAGTCGAAAAAAACGTTTCTCGAGCCAACGATCGAGGTGTTCACCTCTCCGGTTTCAGCCGTGGCATACATCGGAGAGCCGTCTCCGACCACGATGTTGCGCTCGAATATGAGCCCGATATGCGGCTCCTTTCTTGTGGCACGGAGTATGCCGTCGGTTGAAAAGGCGAATATATTATTGCGGATAGTGTTCATGCTTCCGTAGTGCTGATGGTAAACGTTGTTTGAAAAACGGTAGCAGATATTGTTCTCAACGGTGATACGGCTCGAGCCCTCATCCGTATATATTCCCCAGCCCCCGTAGTGGCGCGCGAACACGTCGTGGATGAGATTGCCTCGCACGACGGTGCCGGGCTGACTTCCGAGAAGGTAGATGCCTCCCATGTCGGAGAGCAGTCCTCCTCCGAGGTTATATATGTGATTCTTTTCTATAATATTATCGCGGCATATTGATGGCACGTACCCCCATACCCATCCGACCGAGATGCCGGTATAGTACAGATCGTGTATGCTGTTGTGCGAAACGGTGTTCTCGAACGAGTGCATGATAAGCATTCCGCAGCCGGCGAAATACTTGCGTCCGCAGAAGGAGATATCGTTATCCGATATCACGTTGCCGTGGGTGCGAAGCTCCGGTGCTCCGTCGATGCCGGCGCCGTTTATCTTGATGCCTCCGGTACCGCCGTCGCGGATCGTGTTTTTCAGAATATGCACCTTGTCACAGCCGTCCTCGATCGAGACTCCGTAGTGCCCGAAGTTTATAATCGAGCAGTTTTCCATAAAGCAGCCGTGAGCTCCGATGAAGCGGATAGTTCCGGGCGCCATGTTGGCAGATTGTCCGTCGGTTGCCTTCGGCTCGGTGTTTTCGGTGTGCATAGTCTCGGTGTCAAGCACCTTGTCGCTGTAATATCCGCCGTCGGTATAGCGAAAGTCAATATTCCTAAGGGTGATGTTTTCTACCTTATTCCCGCCTGCGGCATCGCCGTGAACATCGATAAGCATGGATATGACCGGAGCATAGACCGAGATATTGTCGGGCGTTTGCTCGCTGCTTTTGGGAGCATAATACAAAATGCCTTCCTTTTTGTCAAGGAACCAATGATTCGGCTTCGAGAATTTTTCACGCACATTCTCGAGATAATATTCCATCGTGCAGGAATCGTCCGGCGACAGGCTGTGGCAATGATATCCCGAGCGATAGGTCATCGTGACCTTGTTTGTGGCTCGGTCAAAGCTGTCGATTGGCGTGTGCTCGTCTACCCAGAAGTGGGTGAAGCTGAGATAGCAGTCCTCGACGTCGCGGACGCCGTCGAGATCGCCGTCGTTTGCTATAAACCATTTCGAGCCGTCGTGCAGCTTTCGTGATTTTACCTCCACCTCTTTGGGGATAAGGTGGCCGTTCTCGGGATAACGCGGCAGCTCCGCGCGCTCTCCGTCAACGTACAGATCGGTAAAGCTCCAGTCGCCGCTCTTTACGTCGGGGAGGTTTACTGCAAAGCATCTGCAGCCGTTCAGCTCCGTTTCATAGAAGCCGGTGAGGCGTCTGCTTCCGGTGATGGTGATCCGCTTTTCGGGGTCGAGCGGTTCTATCGTCAGCGCCGAGACGCTCTCGTCGATCTTGACCGTCTCGGAGAGGAATATCTCACGGTCTGTAAGCTTCAGCGTCAGGGGTTGGAGCGCTCCGCCGCGGCGCAGCTCCGCCACGCGCTTGAGTGCAGCCTCAAAGGTTTGGATGGGACCATTTCCGTCAGCGTCATTTTGGGGCAGAAAGCCGGTATTTGTATCCGAGCCGAGCTCAGTTGACAGGTATAGTGTTGTAACGCTATCGGACGTATACATAAATTATCAACTCCCGTTTAGCAGTCGACATAAGTTTAATTTATTTTATAGTATTGTATCTGAAAAGTCAATGATTTTGACAATAAAAAGAGGGCTTGATACAGCGCATCGCAGACGTGTGGCGGGCGGTGCTCTTGCAAGTCTCGCGAGGTGATGCGCGGCGGTGATTTTTCCCGGCGCTTGCGCGGCGGTGCGAGGTCGGTGCAAGGTGTTTGTATGGCTGTGCTGCGCTGCGTGCGCGGTGCGGTGATCATGAGCTCACATCACATCGTGCGACAAGATATCAAACGGCATATTTGAATGGCGGACGGTGCTTTAAGGTATAGTGATTACGGCTTTTATATAACGCTCCTTATCGGCGGAAATCCCACTCAAAAAAATGTCGAGATGGCGGCAGGCAGGTCTATTTACACAGCTTATTTTTTGTGATACAATAGATAGAAACGGCAGCTTGATATTCGCGCGGAGCTAAAGCGCGATATTTTGCCCGAGATAGATATGATTTGTTTGATCCGAGTGAAATTTCGAGGAGGTTTGCGGTATGGATAAATTTAAGCTTCACAGTCAATATAAGCCGACGGGCGATCAGCCGCAGGCTATCGAAAAGCTGACCGAGGGACTGAAAAACGGTATGAAAGAGCAGGTGCTTTTGGGAGTTACCGGCTCGGGTAAGACCTTTACGATGGCAAACGTAATAGCCAACGTGAACAAGCCCACCCTCGTTTTGGCGCATAACAAGACGCTGGCGGCTCAGCTCTGCTCGGAGTTCAGGGAATTCTTCCCCGAGAATGCGGTGGAGTATTTCGTTTCATACTACGATTATTATCAGCCGGAGGCGTACATCCCCGGCAAGGACATCTACATCGAGAAGGATGCGCTTATAAACGACGAGATAGACAAGCTCCGTCACAGCGCTACGTCGGCTCTGTTCGAGCGGCGGGACGTTATCATCGTGGCGAGCGTTTCGTGCATATACAGCTTGGGAGATCCTGCCGAATACAACAAGCTTATGATATCCCTGCGCCCCGGTATGGCTATCGGGCGCGACCGGCTTGTGCGCGCACTTGTGTCGATACAGTATGAGCGGAACGATCTTAATCTTGTTCGAAACAAGTTCCGTATACGCGGAGACACCCTCGAGATATATCCGGCATCCTCCGATAACAAGATTTTACGTGTGGAGTTTTTCGGGGACGAGATAGAGCGCCTGTCCGAGATAGACTCGGTGACCGGTGAGCTTTTGCGCAGGCTCAGCTACACCTGCATATTTCCGGCTACCCACTATGCCGTGAGCGACGAAAAGCGCGAGGCGGCTTTTGCCGAGATAGAGGAGGAGCTTTGCGACCGCGTCGATTTCTTCAAGTCGCAGAACAAGCTGATCGAGGCGCAAAGAATAGAGGAGCGAACAAAATACGATCTCGAGATGCTGCGCGAGATAGGCTTCTGCTCGGGAGTGGAAAACTATTCGCGCGTTCTGTCCGGACGCGAGCCGGGCTCGACTCCGTACACACTTCTCGATTATTTTCCGGACGATTTCGTTCTGTTCGTGGACGAGTCGCACGTTACCCTGCCGCAGGTGCGCGGCATGAGCGGCGGCGACCGCGCGAGAAAGAAGAATCTTATCGAATACGGCTTCAGACTCCCGTCGGCGTACGACAACCGTCCGTTGTTCTTCGAGGAGTTCGAGCAGAAGCTGAATCAGATAGTTTACGTCAGCGCCACACCGGCGGAGTACGAGCTTGACCACGCGGAGGCTGTGGTGGAGCAGCTTATCCGTCCGACAGGACTTATAGATCCGGAGATAGAGGTGCGCCCGATCGACGGTCAGGTAGACGATCTTATGGGCGAGATACGCAGCCGCGCGGCTGCGGGCGAGCGCGTGCTTGTCACTACGCTTACAAAGAAGATGGCGGAGGATCTTACCGAATATCTCGAGATGAACCTTATCAGGGTCAAGTATATCCACCACAACGTCGATACAATGGAGCGCATGGAGATAATCCGCGATCTGCGCCTCGGTACTTTTGACGTGCTTGTCGGAATCAACCTCCTGCGCGAGGGACTTGATATACCCGAGGTCAGCCTTGTGGCTATACTCGATGCGGACAAGCAGGGGCTTTTGCGATCGGCTACATCGCTTGTCCAGACGGTGGGCCGCGCCGCGAGAAACGCAAACGGAAAGGTCATAATGTACGCGGACAGCATTACCTCGGCTATGCGCTATGCGATAGATGAGACCAAGCGCCGCCGCGACATACAGTCTGCTTACAACAAGGAGCACGGCATAACTCCCGAGACGATAGTAAAGGCGGTACACGAGGTCATAGACCTCGCTTCCTCGGTCAAGGGAGCGGACAAGCGTGCGGATGCGCCGAAGCGCAAGCTCAGCCGCGACGAGAAGATAAAGCTTGCGGCGGAGCTCGAGCGCGAGATGAAGCGCGCCGCAAAGGCGCTCGATTTCGAGCGTGCAGCGCATCTGCGTGACAGAATACTGAAGCTTCGCGAAAAATAATACCGACAGAACGTCGGATTTGACGCTACTAACATTTTCGATTTTTTTCGAACTGAAAAAGGGGATAAAATGGCATTAAAAGAGCTTATTGTAAAAGGTGCGAGGTCGAATAACCTGAAGGATGTGGATATCTCGATCCCGCGTGACAAGTTCGTGGTTTTTACCGGACTCAGCGGCTCGGGAAAGTCCTCGCTTGCCTTTGACACCATATATGCGGAGGGACACAGAAGATTCGTTGAATCGCTTTCGTCCTATGCTCGCCAATTTTTGGGGCAGCTTGACAAGCCGGACGTGGATTCGATCGAGGGCTTGTCTCCGGCTATATCCATAGATCAGAAAACTACCTCGAAGAATCCTCGCTCGACCGTCGGTACGGTCACCGAGATATACGACTATCTTCGTCTGCTTTACGCGCGGCTCGGAGTTCCGCATTGTCCGATATGCGGAAAGGAGATCCGCCAGCAGAGCGTGGATCAGATAATCGAGCATATACTCACTATACCTACGGGTGCGAGATTTATGGTTCTGGCTCCCGTTGTACGTCAGAAGAAGGGCAGACATGAAAAGGTCTTTGACAGTGCGCAGAAAAA
>CAZSUR010000053.1:5665-8208 GCA_964610075.1 uncultured Lachnospiraceae bacterium | reverse complement strand
GGATCTGAAGCATGAAAAGCGCGGCTCGCTTCGCGGTGCTATATTCTATCTCGTGCTGGCAACGCTCACCTTCATGTATCAGGGAATCGGAAAAGCATATCTGTTCACCTCGGCTACCGCCAACGGAAACATCTGGATACAGATGGTTTCACTGCTGATCCCGCTGCTTTTGTGGGTAACAGCAAACTGGTGTCTGACAACGCTGTTTGACGGTGAAGGAAGCTTTAAGGATATCTTTATTGCAACCTGCTACTCGCTTGTTCCGATACCGATGCTCATCATTCCGGCAACCCTGATGACTCACATATTTACGTTAAACGAAACGGTTATCATCACGATGCTTGTTGCGATAGCGTGGGTATGGGTCGGATTGATTTTATTCTTCGGAATGATGGTAACACACGATTACTTAATGGGTAAAAACGTTCTTACCACTCTCGGTACGATAGTGGGAATGATATTCATAATGTTTGTCGTTATATTGTTTGTAACTCTTCTTTGGAGAGTCGTAGGCTTTGTTTCCGACATAATGACAGAACTTTCGTATAGATTATAACCGTTACAGAACAGATTGGAGATAATAAAATCATGAATAAAGTAAGATTTTTATCCGCTTTGATGGTGCTCTGTATGGTAATGGGTTCTTTCGTTACGGCTGCCTACGCAGCTACGGACACCGCACAGACGGATGACACGACAGCAAGCTCCTCGAGCACCGCTGCCGCAGATAAGGACGAAGATATAATCGACTACGTCTACACCAACTTCGCTACAAAGGAGCAGAAGCTGGAGTCGATGGAGCTGAAGATCGCCGACAGATTCGGATACAATATGTATGTCGATTCTTACACCGGTGAGATCGCAGTTCAGAATATTGCTACCGGTCAGGTGCTCTTCACCAACCCCTACGACGTTGCAGCATCGAGTGCTTCGGAAAACGTAAAGACACAGCTGCTTTCGCAGATAATCCTTAAGTTCTCCGACGGTACAACAGAGACAGAAATGTTTTCGTACGTAGAGGCAGCTCAGAGAGGACAGGTAGTCGTTAAAAACATCAAAAACGGTCTCAGAGTCGAGTACACACTCGGACGTACCGAGACACGTAAGCTGGTTCCGCGAGTTATCGAAAAGACTCGTATGGATGAGCAGATACTTGCTTACTTCTCCACCGGAACCGACGACCAGATGTTTATGTATCAGAAGATGCTCAGCTACTACACCCTTTATGATCCTAACAAGGAGGGCGTATCCCAGCGCGAGCTCGACGATATGTACAACAAGTATCCGATAACTAAGCAGATGGCAGTATACGTGCTTGATACCGAGATATCGGAGAGATGGATAAACGTGCTTGAGTCTTACATCAAGCTCTACTGTCCGCACTACACCTACGAGGAGCTGGAGAATGACCATCAGCTCGTTAACTACGTAGGAAGCGAGGAGTCGCCGCCTCTGTTCAGAATGGCGCTTGAGTACACACTCGATGAAAAGGGTGTTACCGCAAGACTTCCCGCAAACGGTATCCGCTTTGATGCAAGCACCTACACGCTTACCTATATAAAGATACTGCCCTACTTCAACGCAGGCGCGGTTGAAAACAACGGATACACCATGATCCCCGACGGCTCGGGTGCGATAGTCCGCTTCGAGGATATCGCAATGCAGGGAAGCGCACGTACGATAGCAGGTAGCCTCTACGGAGCCGACTATGCTTATCATACGATAACCGGCGCAAACCAGCAGGTAATGAGAATGCCGGTATTCGGCATGGTCGAGAATTACGACCAGAACGTTGTCGTAAAGACGCTCAAGAGCGACGATCAGCTCGCTGCCGAGGGAATCGTTGTTCCCGCAGACAGTGAGACTTCCGCGGATTTTGACGACTCGGTGCTTTACAACGTGTCGAATGAGCACGTTGAGGAGAACAGAGGCTTCATCGCCATAATCGAGGAGGGAGATGCTCTTACAAGCATCGTCACCGATCACGGCGGCGGAGTGCTTCACAAGTACAACTCGGTATATGCACAGGTCACACCGCGTCCTTCCGACACGTACAACCTTGCAAGCTCGGTATCGGTAGGAGCCGATGCTACCTGGACGGTAGTTTCCGAGCGTAAGTATACCGGAAACTATACCATTAGATACATTATGCTCACCGATGAAGCTTCGGCTCAGGCGGCAGGCCTTAACGACTACTATGATTGCTCGTACGTTGGTATGGCTAAGGCATATCAGGATTACATGGTTGAAAAGGGATATATCTCAAAGCTTGAGAATACGTCCAAGGATATACCGCTCTATCTCGAAACGCTTGGTGTTATGGACAGCGAGGATACCTTCCTCACCATTCCGGTCAAGGTAAAGACAGAGCTCACCACCTTCGATGATCTTAAGACGATATATTCCGACCTTTCCGAGCAGGGAATCACAAACATAAACTTCAAGCTCACCGGATATACGAACGGCGGTCTCGTTTCTACCGTTCCGTACAAGGTCAAGTTTGAGGGCGCTGTCGGCGGAAACTCCGGTTATAAGGACTTCGT
>CAZSUR010000053.1:0-5633 GCA_964610075.1 uncultured Lachnospiraceae bacterium | reverse complement strand
GGAGTTTATCCGGATTTCGAGCTCTCCTACGTTGAAAAGGACGGCGGAGGCTTCAGCTACGGCAAGGGCGCTATCAAGACGATAGACAACCGTTACACTCAGAAGCGCGAATACAATCCCGTATCGCAGAGCTTCAAGGACACGGGTAAGGTCGGTATATCGGCTGACATCTTCTCGGATATCTTCTCCTCTCTCAAGAAGAAGATGGATAAGATGGGTGTCGTCGGAATATCGGTCGGAAGTCTCGGCTCGGATCTGAACTCCGACTTTAACAAGTCCGATCCTCACAACAGAGAGGACTGCAAGGAGTACGTTATAAAGACGCTCGAGGATATAAACGAGGCGTACGGAAATATCATGATCGACGGCGGTAACGCCTACGCATTGCAGTATGCGGATCACGTATTGAACGTTTCGCTCGACAGCAGCCGTTATACGTACGCAAGCGAGTCGATACCCTTCTTCGGAATGGTATACCATGGCTATCTCAACTACGCCGGAACGCCGACTAACAAGGCGAGCGACGTTGAGTACGAGAAGCTCAAGATAATAGAAAACGGAGCAAATCCCTTCTTCGTATTTGCATATCGCAATTCGGAGAAGCTCAAAGAGGATAAGACAGGTCTCGCAAGCCTCTACTACTCGGTATCCTACGATATCTGGAGAGACGATATGATAGAGGTTTACAACGAGATGAACGACGTATTGGCAGATCTCCAGAATGCCACCATCGTCGGACACGAGTTCCTTATAGGAGAGCGTGTTCCGAGCGAGGAGGACGCAGCAGCCGAGGCTGAGGCGGCACTCAAGGCGGCAGAGACGCAGAAGGCTTACGAGGAAGCACTCGCAGCCGAGCAGGAGAGAGTCAACAGACAGGAAGATCTGTTGGCAGCAGCCGAGGGCAGAGCTCCTTCCTACAAGAAGGTAACCTCGCTGCCCGGATATACTTCGGCTAATGTGTCAACCGGCAGTGATGAGGTTGACAGAACCAAGAATCCGAACTACACTTATACAAAGTATACTTCGGACAACGGAATGATAGTACGTGTTACTTATTCGGACGGAACACAGTTCATCCTGAATTATAACACCTTTGCCGTTACTGTAGATGGCTATACGCTTGATGCTCGCGGCTTTGTAAAGATAAGTAAGTGAGTATGGAGGTGGAATGATAAATGGTAAAGGGATACGTTGCTAAACCCGGCGCGAAAAAGCGCAAAAAGAGCGTTTCGCTCGACAGCAAAAAGTCTCGCTCCGGATTGATGTTTGTGTTGCCGTTTATAATCGGTATAGCAGTTATTTACCTGCCTATAATTTACGATTCACTGAAATACAGCTTCAATGAAGTCGTTATGCAGAGAGGCGGAGGCTTTACTCTGAACTTTGTAGGTTGGAAAAACTATCAGGATGCGCTTTTCGTTGATACTACATACGAAAAAACGCTTGTTTCGGGAATCCAACAGCTTGTCTTTGAGATCCCGGCGATAGTAATCTTTTCGTTATTCATGGCGGTGCTTCTGAACCAGGATATGTTCGGAAGAGCTGCTTTCAGAGCGATATTCTTCATCCCCGTAATACTTTGCACCGGTCTTATAGACAGTATAGACCAGAGCAGTAATGCGATAGTTGAATATATGAGCTCGGGTGGAGTTGATACCGGTGCAACAGCCGGAATGACCGATGGTGCCGCCGGCGCAGCGGGCGGTGCCGCCCAGGTCCTGTCCGCCAAAGATCTGGCATCGCTATTCGGCGGAATGCAGATCGGAACCGAACTGCTTGAATACGTTACCGGTATCATAAACAATATATATGATATCGTTAACCGCTCGGGAGTTCAGATGCTTATCTTCCTTTCCGGTCTTCAGTCGATATCGCCCGCTATATACGAGTCCTGCTCGATAGACGGTGCGTCGGCATGGGAAACCTTCTGGAAGATAACCTTCCCGATGATAAGCCCGATGATCCTCGTAAATGCGATCTATACGGTAATAGACGCGTTCACGAGAGAATCAAACTCGGTAATGATGTATATCGACGAGGTGTACTCGCAAGCTAAGGGTAATGTCCTAAGCTCTGCGATGGCATGGATGTACTTTATAGTGGTGCTGCTCCTAATAGGTGTCGTGGCGCTTATACTTTCGTCGTATATATTCTATCAGAAACGAGACTGAGAGGAGGGGTGATATCAGATGAATGCAAATTCTACACAGAAACCTAAGGTTTTAAAAGAATCCAAGAACAAGATAAAGGTCGACTTTGACAGAATGTCCACCTTTAAGAGATTGCGTCTTCGAGTATTATCCGCCTCGTTTATGACAAATGTATTGTGGACGATATTCAGATTCGTTTTGCTTATCGGTATTTCTTACGTAATACTGCTCCCGTTCATAACAAAGATCTCCGCGTCCTTCATGGGACGTGAGGACTTCGTTGACGTTACGGTAAAGCTGATACCGAAATATCCGACGCTTGACACTTACAAAGCGATACTGTTCGAGGCAGGCTATTTCAAGGCTTTCTTCAACACGTTTATACTTTCCTTCTCGTGCGCTCTTATTCAGACGTTCATATGCAGCTTTATAGGCTACGGTCTGGCAAAGTATAAATTCAAGGGAAGCAAGCTTATATTCCTCCTTGTTATAGTAACGATGGTAGTTCCGCATAAGACTCTGCGTCTTTCGATGTTCATGTTCTTCAGATACTTTGATATCTGGGGCATCTTCGGAGCTATTACCGGTCAGGCGGAAATGTTTAGGCTTACGAATACCTACTGGCCGCTGCTGTTGCTCAGCTTCACAGGACTTGCGTTTAAGAACGGACTTTATATATTCATAATGCGTCAGTTCTTCCGCGGCGTTCCCGACGAGCTTGAGGAATCCGCTTACATAGACGGATACACAGCGTTCAAGACGTTCATACGCATAATACTCCCGATATCTATACCGATGCTTATCACTATATTCGTGCTGTCCTTCAGCTGGCAGTGGACGGACAACTTCTATACGACGATGTTCTTCCCGTCATCCGACGTTCAGCTTATGCCGAGTATAGTTACCATACCGAAGTCACTTGATATTGACTATGCAGGAAAGACTCTGTACGAATCTGCGATAAAGAATACCGCGGGATTGCTTATAATAGCTCCGCTGGTCATACTTTACCTCTTCTGCCAAAGATATCTTGTTCAGGGTATCGAGCGTTCCGGTATCGTCGGCTGATATACGAAGAAAACAACAAAAGGTCTGCCTTCCCCTTTCGGGGTGCAGACCTTTTCGATTGATTTGGGCGATAGCCGCCAAACAAAGGAGAGCTTTCAATGAAGCAGGTAAATCCATACCCGAATTCCTATTCAAACAAAAGATATAAGACCTTTGACTATGAGATGAAGCGGCTTTTCGGCAGAAAGGTGGCGAAGGTGCCGCTTGACGGCGGCTTCACCTGCCCGAATATAGACGGCAGCCGCGGTATCGGAGGCTGCAGCTATTGCAGCTCGCACCCCTCCGGCGCTCGCAAGCCGCTTGCGGAGCAATACGAGGAGGCGATAGCTCCTCTTTTGAAGAAGTGGACGTCAAAGAACGGCACGCCGCCGCTGTTTATACCTTATTTTCAGTATCATACCAACACCTATGCTCCGACCGAGCTGCTGCGTGAGCTCTATTATGAGGCGCTCGCGCTTCCGGGAGCGGTAGGGTTGAGCGTTGGTACGCGTGCCGACTGCATTTCCGACACTACTGCTGAGCTTCTGCGAGAGATAGATAAAAAGACCTATCTTACGGTGGAGCTTGGACTCCAGAGCACGCATGATGCGACGGCAGATAGGATAAACCGCTGTCACAGCTACGATGAGTTTTTGCAGGGATACAGAAAGCTTGACGGTATCCGCCGTGCCATACATATAATAAACGGGCTGCCGGGCGAAGATCGGGAGATGATGCTTCAAACGGCGCGCGATATTGTCTCGCTTGAGCCGTACGAGGTGAAGATACATATGCTGTATATAGCCTCCGGCACGCACATAGCGGATGAGTATGCGCGCGGCGAGCTGTCCTGCCTTACAAGGGAGGAATATGTCGGGATCGTATGCGACCAGATAGAGCTGCTACCGCCCGATACGGTGATCGGCAGGCTCACCGGCGACGGTCTTGAGTCGGAGCTGATCGCTCCGGAGTGGACGAAAAAGAAAACCATCGTCATAAACGAGATAGACAAGGAGCTTTACCGCCGCGGCTCGTGGCAGGGAAAATTGTACAATATAGATAAAAACAGCCACCCTATTTCTACTATGGTATAGGAATAAAGTTCATAACTCCTCTTGAAATGATGTGCAAATTGATATATAATAAATACGTGGAGTATCAAAAATTGGGCATACTCACCAAAACATTTGATCCGGCGTTAAAATCCGGTTTATTTGAATTTTGATAAGCCATATAACGTACGCTCGTGCCTCGGCGCGGCGACTGTAATATATATCGAAAAGAGGTAAACTAACATGGGTGCTGTTACGACTAAAAATATTCGTAATGTTGTCCTTCTCGGACACAGCGGAGGCGGAAAAACATCGGTAGCTGAGGCTATGCTTTATCTTTCGAAGGCTACCGAGCGACTCGGAAACGTATCGGACGGAAACACCGTATGTGACTACGACTCCGAGGAGATAAAGAGAGGCTTTACTCTCGGTGCATCTATTGCGCCGTTTATGTGGAAGGATATAAAGATAAATCTTATAGATACCCCCGGATATCTTGATTTCGAGTCGGAGGTAAAGCAAGGCGTGCGCGTCGGAGATGCTGCTCTTATCGTCGTTGACGGAAAAGCGGGAATCGAGGTCGGAACCGAGCTTGCTTGGGAGTACGCGGAGGATGCAGGTATCCCGAAGGCGTTCTTTATAAACAAGTTTGACGATGACGAAGCAAGATTCAAGAGAGTTTTCGATTCGCTTCGCGAGCGCTTCGGAATCGCGGTTTGTCCGCTTCTTATCCCGATGATAGATGGAGATAAGGTCACCGGATTTTTGAATCTCATCGACCTCAAGAGTGCGGTCTACGATAAGACCGGAAGCGCGGCTGAAAGCGAGATCCCGGAGGAGTTCAAGAGCGTTGCGGAAACCTATCGCGAGATGCTTTACGAGTCGATAGCGGAAACAAGCGACGAGCTTATGGAGAAATTCTTCGCCGGTGAGGATATATCCTACGAGGAAGCGGTCGAGGCTATACATCAGGGCATAATCGACGGTGGAATCGTTCCGGTATTCTGCGGAGCGGCTACAAAGCTGTGGGGAGTCGAGATGGTGCTTGACAACATCGCGCACTCATTCCCGCGTATAACTGCGAAGAAGGTTGAAAAGGGAACTATTGACGGCAGCGAAAGCGATATCGCGATAGATGCCGAGGGCGATACATCTCTGTTTGTATTCAAGACGGTCGCGGATCCGTTCGTCGGAAAAATGTCCTTCTTTAAGGTGATGAGCGGTACGCTCACAAAGGATATGACGCTGAGAAATACCACCTCCGGCCAGAGCGAGAAGATCGCGCGCATATACGAGATGTGCGGTAAAAAGCAGACAGAGGTCACCTCTATGTGCTGCGGAGATATCGGTATGACGGCGAAGCTTGTAGCTACCGATACGAACG
>CAZSUR010000052.1:1854-8251 GCA_964610075.1 uncultured Lachnospiraceae bacterium | reverse complement strand
AAACCACCCCTGCTGTAGCGGATTGCAGGTTACAAGGCACCGCTGACTCCCCGGCCGGTATGACCTTTTTTCACATCTTGCCTATAAGATATTGCTTTGTGGCATACGCCACGTAATGATTATATCAAAATCCGTCCCGATTTTCAATAGCTTTATAAAAATATCTGCCTCACATTTTTACAATAAGCCCTCCGATTTCTTCACAGCTCATATTTTTATTGTTTTTAGCTTTTTTATGTGATATACTGTTTATAATGATGACAAAAAAGGAGGGATAGAGCATGAAGCCGACACTTTCAAGCTCATATGACAGATATATCCGGCGCTTTATCTGCGCGTGGATGTACGTTCTTTTATTCTTCCTTATTTTCACGCCGGCGCAAAGCTTTTCCACTCCGGCTTATCTTAACGGAGCGAATATACTTATTTTTCTCGCGCTGATAGCCATCTTTTTTACACTTCTGTCGCTTTGCGAGCTGCTCTCGCACGGAATCTCAGACAAGCTGCTCATGGTAGTTATGACGGCGCTTTTGTTTCTGCTCTCGTACAAGGCGAGAAGCATATATTTCACGCTCGGACTGTGCCTCATATTTGCGCTGTGTGCAAATTATTCGTTAAATAATCGGCTCGTCGCCATTCCGCATCTTGAGCTGTCAGGCCGCGCCGCCGGCATCGTATGCGCCGGGCTTATCACCTTTTTTGCGATATTCGCGGGAGGTGTCACCGTGCTTCGGTATCTCACCTACTCCGCCCCGAACTTCGATTTCGGCATATTCTGCAATATGTTCTACAACATGAAGGAGTCGCTGCTTCCGCTCGTGACGAGCGAGCGCGACGGACTATACTCGCATTTTGCGGTGCATCTTTCACCGATATTCTATCTGCTCCTACCGATATACGCGATATTCCCCTCTCCGATAACACTTCAGATATCGCAGGCGCTGATACTTGCAAGCGGAGTTATACCTTTGTATCTTATCGCAAGGAAATTCTATTTTTCACGCACGGCGTCGCTGTGCATATCAGCCGTGTACGTGCTCTATCCGGCAATGAGCGGAGGCACCTTCTACGACGTGCACGAGAATATGTTTCTCGCGCCTCTGCTGCTTTGGATGTTCTGGGCGTACGAGAGCGGACGCATACCGTGCGTCTACCTGTTTGCCGTGCTTACCCTGCTTGTAAAGGAGGATGCGGCGCTGTATATTCTATGCTTTGCGCTGTTCCTGATCCTATCAAAGCGTGATATTATAAACGGTGGCGCGCTCGCACTTATCTCGGTTGCATATTTTATATTCGCCGTGTGGTATCTTGAAAGCTACGGCTTCGGCGCGATGACCGGACGCTTCTCCGACTACTATTATACCGAGGGAGACGGGTTGCTTGCACTCGCTTGTACCTTTATAAAAGACCCGATGCTGATACTATATAATGTATTCAGCTACGAAAAGCTTGAGTTTGCACTGCAGCTTCTTCTGCCCCTCTGTTTTATGCCATTTGCAACCTCAAGACTGTCAAGATTCACGCTCCTGCTTCCGGCGATAGTGATAAATTTCATGCCGTCCTATAAGTATATGCACGTTATATACTTCCAATATACATTTGCAAGTTCGGTATTTCTCATATACCTCACCGCGATGAATCTGCGTGACGCGAAGCCGCACATAAAAGAGCGTATGCTTCCGCTTATGCTCATATGCACCGCGTCTGCATTCCTCTCCACCTCTCTCGGACACACGGCGTATCTTGCGAGATATATGCATAACCGCGACGAATACAAGCTTATCGGTGAGGTGCTTGAAAGCATACCGGAGGACGCCTCGGTAACAGCCTCCACCTTCTTCCTCCCGCATCTCTCACAGCGAGATGTGATATATCAGGAGGGCTCGGCGCACGAAGTCGAGACCGACTGCATCGTTCTCGATCTTCGCTATGAAGAAAGCGAAAAGGAGGAAAAGAAGGAGCAGTACCTTCTGCGCGGATACACACTTACCGAATATCATAAGGGCAGCATAGCCGTGCTCGAAAAGCCGAAATAACGTGCAACCGACCTCAAAACAAACGCATCTATTCAGGAGAAACGATGAGTAACGTATTTTACAGATTTTCACCCTTTATACAGGATTATATCTATCGTCACGGATGGAAAGAGCTTCGCTCGATCCAGGCGGATGCCGCAAAGGTGATATTCGATACCGACAGCAACCTGCTTATATCCTCAGCAACGGCGTCGGGCAAGACCGAGGCGGCTTTTTTTCCGATCCTTTCCGAGTTTGAGCAATCGCCGCCCACCTCATTCGGAGCGCTGTATATAGCTCCGCTCAAAAGTCTTATAAACGATCAGTTTTCGCGACTTGAGGAGATACTCGATCTCACCGGGATCAACGCTTACCATTGGCACGGAGACGTAGCCGCATCGCACAAAAGCAAGGCATTGCGCGAGCCGAGCGGCATACTTCAGATAACGCCGGAGTCGCTCGAGAGTATGCTCATAAATCGCTCAAACGACATACCTCGCATATTCGGAGATCTAAGATATGTCATCCTCGATGAGGTGCACACTCTCGTCGGCTCCGATCGCGGCGGACAGATAATGGCACAGCTTTCGAGGATACAGCGTATCATCGGACGCGTTCCGCGCAGAATAGCACTCTCCGCAACCATGGGAGATCCGGAGGAGATAGCACTTTGGCTCGGCGCCGGCACCGGCAAAAAAACAGAGGTTATATCCGCCGGCAAAGAAAAGATCACCTGGAGATTGGCACTCGAGCATTTCTCGTATCACCCGAGCACGGTCGAGCCGGACGCGATAGCCGAGCAAAAAGAAAAGCCTCCGGTGGCGGATGCCGGCTTTGAATATCTATACAACTGCTCGAAGGGCAAGAAATGCATCGCATTCTCAAACTCTCGTGAGGAGACCGAGCGGCTCACCGCAACACTGCGGCAGATAGCCGAAGATCGATGCGAGCCGGACAGATTTTTGATACATCACGGAAATCTCTCCGCGGCTCTGCGCGAAGAGGCGGAGCTGCGACTTAAAAACGACGATAAAAAAACGGTGACCTGCGCAACGGTCACCCTCGAGCTCGGAGTGGATATCGGTCAGCTCGAGCGAATACTTCACCTCGAATCGCCACATTCGGTATCGAGCTTCCTCCAGCGCCTCGGACGCTCCGGGCGCAGAGGCGATCCGCCCGAGATGGTGATGGTATTCCGCGAGGAGGAAACGCTGCCGAACACTCCCCTGCCACAGCTCATGCCGTGGGAGCTTTTGCGCGCCATCGCCATAATCCAGCTTTATCTCGAGGAGCGGTTCATCGAACCGCCTCAAACGAAGAAGCTTCCGTTCAGCTTGATGTTCCAGCAGACGTTAAGCGTGCTCGCGGCATCCGGCTCGCTCCCACCTGCAAGGGTAGCCGAGAGGGTGATGTCCCTTCCGCCCTTTGAAGCGGTGGAGCCGGAGGATTACAAGCTGCTGCTTCGTTCGATGCTTGAAAACGACTATCTTGAAATAACCGAGGATCGCGAGCTTATCATAGGGCTAAAGGGCGAGCGCCTTATAAACAACTTCAAGTTCTACGCTGTCTTTAAGGATTCGGAGGATTACACCGTCAGATGCGAATCGGACGAGATAGGCACGATATCCTCCCCTCCGCCGATAGGCGAGCGCTTTGCCCTTGCCGGCAGGGTTTGGGAGACCGAGGAAGTCGACGTTCGCCGCCGGCTCATATACGTAAAAAAGGTAAAGGGCAAGATGGAGATATCCTGGCCGGGAGACATCGGAGAGATACATACGAAGATCCTTCAGCGGATGCACCGCGTACTCACCGAGGATACAATATATCCCTACCTCAAGCCGAACGCGCAGGCAAGGCTTGCGGCGGCAAGACGGGTCGCACACGCCACCGGAATGGACAAGGATCTGCTCGTGCATCTCGGAGGCTACACCTGGTGCCTTTTCCCGTGGCTCGGCACACGCTCGTTTCGAGCTCTGCGAAGATACATTGCCGCTAACGCAAAGGAGCTCGGCATAAGCGGGATCGAGCACTCCGGCTGCTATTATATGACCTTTAAGATGGAGCGCGGCTCGCGTGAGGAGCTCGTTGCAAAGCTGGCGGAGTATCGCGAGAGGATCACCTCGTGCAAGGATACGCTTGTATCTCAAACCGAGCTTCCGACCTTCGAAAAGTACGACGCATGCATTCCCGGGGATCTTCTACGCAAGGCGTATGTCGAGGATAGGCTCTGCTTTGATGAGATAGGCGAGCTTGTATGCGATAAGCTTATATAAAACGAAAAGATCGGTCGTCCGAGTCACGTCGGGCGGCCGATTTGCATATTTGCATAAAAGGACCGGCTCGATGCGGCTCGCGCGCTCATCTTTTAGCCGACGAGCAGCTATCTTTTTTGCTTTTTTCTTTACAAATCTGTTGCAATTTGATATAATATTATCGGATAAATACAACCATCTGCTTTTCCCGCAATATCGGGCAAAGCAAAGCTGCATAAAAGGAGAGTAAAACATGAAGCTTATTCTCGCGATAGTAAATAACGACGATGCACATTCGGTCAACACAAATCTCAGCAAATCCGGATTTTTCGTTACGAAGATATCCTCTACCGGAGGCTTCCTCATGAGCGGAAACTCCACCTTCCTTATCGGTGTAAACGATGAGGACGTGGATCACGCGATAGATATAATATCAAAGCACAGCAAAAAGCGTGTGCAGGCTTCTCCCGTCGATTTCAGCTACAGCCCTGCAACGATGACCTCCTTCCCTGCCGAAGTAACGGTCGGAGGCGCTACGATATTCGTACTCAACGTTGAGAAATATCAGCGCGTGTGAGCTTTGGCATCACGGTAAACATAAATGAGCGCAAATATAGATAAGATCTATAAAAACGAAGCACTTAAAAGCTGGATATCATCGCTCGCCGCGCAAAAATCGCTCGGTCACGCATACGTGATCGACGGGCCGAGAGGCAGCGGCAAGTACACGATGGCGCTTTACGCCGCAGCCGCACTTGCGTGCGAGCGGAGCGATCCGCCCTGCTTTGAGTGTCGAAGCTGCAAAAAGATAGCGGAGGGCGCATCTCCCGACGTTATAACCTACCGGGTCCCGGACAACAAAAAAACGATAGGCGTTGACCTTGTGCGCGCTATAAAGCAGCAGGCGTATATCGTTCCGTCCGAGCTTGATATAAAGGTGTTTATAATATGCGACGCCGACCTGATGACCGTGCAGGCGCAAAACGCTCTGCTTAAGCTTCTTGAGGAGCCGCCGAAGAAGGTATACTTCTTCTTACTTACAACTAAATCGAATACACTTATACCGACGATACGCTCGCGCGCTCCGGTAAGAAGTATGCAAGTGTTCTCGGACAGCGAGATATCCGAATATCTGCTCTCGATCTCCGAGAAGGCGAAACGATTAAACTCACGCTCGCCGGAGGATTTCGCGGAGATAGTCCACTACTCCTCCGGAAGGATCGGCGCCGCGCTGAAAACGCTGTCGGTACAGGATGCGGAAAAGTTCAAGCGAACACGTTCGAGTATCGACAGAATGCTCGAGCTTATGGCTGGTCTCTCCTATTCGGAGCTGCTTATCGAGATAAGAAGCCTTCCGCAAAAGCGCGAGGACAGCATCGAATTTCTGCAAAATCTTCATTGCGCGATAAGAGATATCGCCGCCGCAAAAAGCGCCCCCGACTCCCCACTTATCTTTTACGGCAGTCGAAAGGATGTGGACGCGGTCGCGGAAAAGCTGCCGCTTGCTACTCTCATCCGCTGGGAGCAGCTTATACTATCAGCGATAGATGCGCTGAATTCTAACCTTAACGTTTCATCGGTTCTGCTTTCTTTTGCGGAACAGCTTTGGAAATATAAATAACTAATTATAAAAGGAATATTATGAACGAGGAAAACAACTTTTTAAACGATGAATACTCCGAGGACAGCTCCGAGCTTGCACGGCTTGAAAACGAGGAGCTTGAGGAGATAAAGCTGCTTGATGCGGAAAATGAAGCCGAGCAATCGCCTGAAAGCGAGCCCTCAAGCGCAAAAGAGCAGCCGAAGGAATTCGAGATCGTCGGTGTTCGCTTCAAAAAGAACGGCAAGATCTACTACTTTGCTCCGATGGGATTTGAGCTTTCGCTCGATATGCACGTTATCGTGGAGACAGCGCGCGGGACCGAGTTCGGCTTTGTCGGTATCCCGAACAAGGTCGTGCCCGCGAAGGAGGTAGTCCTGCCTCTGCGCTCTGTAATACGAATTGCGACAAAGGAGGACGAGGACAGATACTCGTCAAATCTCGAAAAGGCGACCGAGGCGTTCAACGTATGCCTCGACAAGATCGAGCTCCACAAGCTGGATATGAAGCTGGTGGACGTGGAATACACC